>JAYEIM010000403.1:0-6245 GCA_034660095.1 Campylobacterota bacterium
TTTGAATTTTTACATGATGAAAAGTTAAAGAAAAGAATTAATGATAAAAAAGAGTATAAGTCTAAACAGCAAAAATTAAAAAAAGAGAAAGAAAAAATAGAGCCTTATTTAGATGATATTGCTAATGAAGAGATATATAAATACGATTTTGAATATGAATTATCCTCTTATGATCTTTTGAAAAAAGAACACTCAGGTATAGTGGAAAATATTCGTATCTTTTACCAGTTATGCAAAGATAAAAAAGTAGTTATCACACAAAAAAGAGCTCTTGCAGTTCGATCTACAAAGCTTTTAGATGCTCAATTAACTATTGAGAAAGATATTTATGTTTGGTTATTAAATATTCTTTCAGATTTAAAATTTTTAAATGTTAAAAAAGATGTGATTCCTACAAAACTTTTTGATAATATTATAAATTTGGATGATGGAGATTTACTAAAAGCTATTGTGGAAAAGTTTATAAAACTTGATTATCAAGTAGAACTTTCCTATGCCCCTTTTGATACAAATCCACGAGGTGGGAATAGTTCGATACAAAATTTAAGAAAAAAAATAGTAGATATTATAAAAAAAGTTGATACATCTAAATGGATAAGTATAGATAGTATTGTAGATAAGATTCCAATAGATAGTAAAACTTTAAAATATATTCAAAATGGGGGAAGATACACCTACGGTTTTTATGTAACAAATGGCTACCATAGGCAAATAAAATATGAAAGATTATCAGATTTAAAAGTGGTTTTACGATATTTTGTAAAAGCTTTTATTGGTTTGTTTTGTAGATTTGGTGTTTGTAGTATTGGATATACCTCATTTGCTGCTTATGTTGAAAAAGATTTAGATATTTTATATGGAACGGGAGAAAGAGATAGGATATTTGCTGATATAGAGTATTTTAAATTAAAAACAATTGGATTATATTCATTTGATATAACACAATCATTTAAAAGTAAAAATGATTTTAATCTGATATTAAGTCCATATTCTTTAGAGGTAAAAGTTGAAAATAGTTCAAAACTTTCACAACTATTTTTAGAAAATATAGCATTAAAAATTGATGATACAAAATATAAAATTGATATTACTACTTTTATGCAAAATATCAATTTATCAAGCGAATATCTACACACTAAAAAATCATTTTTAGATAAATGTGAAGAGTTGCCAACTAATTGGAAAGATTTTTTTGAACTTCTAGATAGCAGAATAATATCAGCTTCGATAGTAAATAATAATACAACACTCATAAAACTACAAAACAATCAAGAGGTATTAAAAATTATATCTACAAATATTAAATTGAAAAATAAAATTATAAAAGCAGATAATTTACATATAGTTGTCCTAAAAGAAAACTTACTTTTTATCAAAAAGACACTTAAAGAGTATGGAATATTGATATGAATTTAAACAAATTAAAAGATAAACTAGAAAGCCTATATGCAGATGAATTAAAAGATTTATACATAAGTATTAAAAGATTGCTAGATAAAAATATTGTTCCAAAAGATATTACACTTAAAAGAGATTTAGTCTCATTTTTTATAGATGCTTGTAAAGATGAAGAATTTATTACTAATTTTAGAAAAAATATTTTAGAAAGAGAATTGATTTATCTTTATGATTATTTGATATGGCAAAATAATTCCATAGGTACTTCTGAATCTAACAACTTATTTGGTATTAAATTGCCAGAAGTAACAGTATCTATTTATGAAAGAATGAACGAAAATTTAAGCGGTATTGGCTTTTTAATTCAAAGAAGTGTAAGCAAAGATTATAGTGGGGAGTTTGATGATTTACACATTGATGAAACTATTCAATATTTTTTGAGACAAATTGCACAAAAGCCTGATGATTATTATATAAAAAAAGAACGAACTATTATAGATACGAAATATAACTACAAAAATGAAAATGAGATTTTAGAATTTATAGAAACTGCTAGTGAAATGTTAAAAAACAATCTAATAGTTTTTGGTAAAAACAGTGAGAAACCTATGGTAAAGTCATTGAATTTTTTAAAATCAGCAACACCGATAAATGAATTTTTTACAGATAAAAAGTTAAATATATTGGCAGCTGATATGCTTACACGAAGTTTTTCATTTTATTATTGGAGTCAAAAAAAGTTTAAAGAGAAAGAATATGAAAGTTTACATGAATTTATCTCACTTCAATTTGATAATAAATTGCCATTTTTTATAAGTAGATTATTTACTACACACCTTAAAAAAGTTAGATTTGATTTTTATTATAGTTCACAAAATGGTCTATTTGATATAGTTAAATTGATTATGAATCATTTACCAAGAGATGGTTTTGTATCTATGGATAATATACTGAATTTTTGCAAATACAGAGATATTAAGTTTCATTTTGATTCTCCACATAAAACTTATGAGTATCGATTTGAGTCCAATGTTAAATATACAGTATCTAGTGATATGACAAAAGAATACAATATATCAGATAAATATTATTATCCACTGTTTTTTGAACCTATAATAAAGGCACTATTTTTTTATTTGGGTGCTTTAGGAATTGTTGAGCTAAAATATGATGATCCAGCAACACAACATGATATAAAAGCAAAAGATAAAGACTATATTTCTATTTGGGATGGACTAAAATATATCAAATTGACACAACTGGGTCACTATGTTTTAGGATATGAAAAAAACTATACTCAAAAGAAGATTGAAAAACAACAAAAAGATATAAAATTTGATGAGTATAAACCAATAATAACTATTGATAAAAGCGATACAATATTATTATCTCAAATTGAACCATATACATTGAGTTATGATACAAATAGATATATTTTAAATTACAATAAGATTTTTAGAGATTGTAAAAATCTAAAAGCACTAGAGCTTAAGATGGATAGTTTTCATAAATTATTTAATAGTAAGTTACCAAAAGTATTTGATGATTTTTTCGAAGAGATTAAAACAAATTCAAATATGTTAAAAAGAGATTTAAAACTTATAACAATAGAGCTAAAAAATAATAAAAAACTTTTAAATCTATTTATGACAAATAAAAAACTACAAGAATTAACAATAAAAGCGTCAGGCTATAGAATATTGATATTAAAAGATGATATGGCAAAATTAACAAAGATAGTTAAAGATAATGGTTTTTTTATAGAGTTTTGATGATAGTTTATAAATAAAATTATCTAAGACAATTTATGATATAATAATCTCTTAAAATTACACAATTAGGATTAAAATTGTCACTACAAAAACAACTTTTACAAAAACAAGCAGATACAATTAGATTTTTAGCAGCCGATATGGTACAAGCTGCAAATAGTGGACACCCAGGTGCACCAATGGGTATGGCTGATTTAGCTACAGTATTAAGTAAACATTTAAAACTTGATCCGAAAAATCAGTCATGGTTAAATAGAGATAGATTAGTTTTCTCTGGAGGTCACGCGTCTAGTATGGTATATTCACTTCTTCATCTTTGGGGATATGATGTAACTATTGATGATATGAAACAATTTAGACAAACAGGAAGTAGAACTCCTGGACATCCTGAATATAAACATACAGATGGTGTAGAGATTACAACTGGACCATTGGGGCAAGGTGTTGCAAATGCAGTTGGTTTTTCAATGGCAAGTCAATATGCAAAACATTGTTTAAATAGTGAAACAGCTGAGATAATTGATCATCATGTATATTGTTTTTGTGGTGATGGAGATCTTCAAGAAGGTATATCTTATGAAGCTTGTGCAACAGCAGGGCATCAAAAACTTTCAAACCTTACTATTATTTATGATTCAAATGATATAACAATTGAGGGTGATATCTCTATTGCATGGAGTGAAGATGTAGCTAAGAGATTTGAAGCTATTAACTTTGATGTAATAACTATAGATGGTCATGATTTTGATGCTATTGATAAAGCTTTAACATCTTCTAGAAATAGTGATAATCCAACTTTAATCATAGCTAAAACTGCCATTGGTAAGGGTAGTGCTACAATGGAGGGGAGCCATAAAACTCATGGTGCTCCTTTGGGTGATGAAGAGTTAAAAGCTTCAAAAACTAAAGCTGGATTTGATGCATCTAAATCTTTTGTGGTTGATACAGATGTAAAAGCCGCTTTTGATAAAACTGAGTCTGGAGCATTGTTAAGTAAGGCTTGGGATAAATTAGTTAAAAAAGATTTACCACTTAGTGAACAAAATGAAACATTAAATGCACTTTTAAATCCAGATTATTCAAAAGTAGTTTACCCTGATTTTAGTGAAACTTCTGAAATAGCAACTAGAGATTCAAATCATAAAATTTTAAATGCTATTGCAAAAACTATACCTAGTTTTATAGGTGGTTCGGCTGATTTAGCACCATCAAATAAAACTGAACTTACAGGTCTTGGTGATTTTCCAAAAGGTAGAAATATACATTTTGGTATAAAAGAGCACTCAATGGCAGCAATTACAAATGCTATGAATATTTATGGACTGTTTAAAGTGTTTAATGCAACATTTTTTATATTTTCTGATTATTTAAAACCAGCAGCAAGAGTAGCAGCATTGTCAAATATCCCTACACATTTTGTATGGACACATGATAGTATAGGAGTAGGGGAAGATGGTGCAACTCATCAACCAATAGAACAACTAGCACAATTTAGAGCAATGCCAAACTTTTACACATTTAGACCAGCAGATGCAACAGAAAATGTAAAATGTTGGCAAAAAGCTTTAACTATGTCTGCACCAACTGCTTTTGTATGTTCAAGACAAAAACTTAAAACTTTAAAACCAACTAGAGAGATTGGTGATGTTGAAAATGGTGGATATCTACTAGCTTCAAGAGAAGATGCAGATGTAACACTTATGGCTAGTGGTAGTGAAGTTATGCTTTGTTTACAAACAGCTTGTATGCTTGAATCAGAGTTTGATATAATATGTAATATTGTTTCTGTTCCATGTTTTGATCTACTTTGTGAACAAAGTGAAGATTACATAGATGAAATTATAGATCCTGATGGTAAGTTTGTAATTGCTGTTGAAGCTGGAACTGCACAAGAGTATTATAGATTTGCTGATTTAGTTATAGGTATGGAATGTTTTGGAGAGAGTGGACCAGCTGGTGAACTATTTGATAAGTTTGGTTTTACTATTGATAAGTTAAAGGTAAAAATTAAAGATTTTGTATCTTAATTTTTATGAAGATTTAGTAGTGTAATTGTGGCAGATATTAATATAGCAGTTTTGGTTGTTTCCGTTGGTGCATTGATATTTGGATTTTTTCTATATGCAATATTTTAAAAGGAGATAATATTATGGCAGCAACAAATTTTAAAGGTACACCAGTGACATTAACTGGTACAGAACTAAATGTAGGTGATCAAGCACCTGAAATTACAATAGTAAATGGTAGTTTAGAGGAGATAATAGTTGGTGGAGCTAAAGAGCAAGTTCAACTAATAGTTTCTGTTCCATCTTTAGATACAGCAACATGTGCAGCAGAAACAAGAAGATTTAATCTTGAAGTAGGGGCTTTAGATATTTGTACTACAACTGTAGTTTCTATGGATTTACCTTTTGCTTCTGCAAAGTTTTGTTCAACTGAAGGTATCGATAATCTTGAGGTTGGTTCAGATTATGTTGAAAAAGATTTTGGAAATGCTTATGGTGTATTGATGTCAGATAATAAACTTAAAGGTTTACTAGCTCGTACTATTTTTGTAGTAGATAGAAATGGTGAGATAACTTATAAACAAGTTGTTCCAGAAGTTACTGATGAACCAATATATGAAGAGATTTTAGAAGCTATTAAAGAGGCTAGATAGATTAGTCTAAAAGCTTATAAATCTTGGCATCAAGAGCATAGCTCTAAACATAAAAAGATTGTAGATAAATTATCTCATCTTAGTGATGATGATATAATTGAATATTTTGATTTTGAAAATATGAAAATCAAAGAGAAAGATTTTTGTGTTTTATATTCTCAAAATAAAAAATGCCATGATATAGATAAACTTAACTGTTATCTTTGTGCTTGCCCAAACTTTAGAGTTGACAACAAATCTAGTTTTTGTGATATAAATAGTAAAGATGGTGGAAACATAGAGGGTAAAGATGGATATATCCATCAAAATTGTTCAAAATGTACTGTTCCACATAAAGTAAAATATGTGAAAGATAATTTCAATAGAGATTGGGATAAGATTATGTCAAGGAGTTTTGAAGATTAATTTTAGTTATA
>JAYEIM010000404.1:0-6193 GCA_034660095.1 Campylobacterota bacterium
TGGTTGCAATGCTCTAGTTTTTACATCAAAATTATCATTAATATGAAAATCTCTAATTATCTGTTTTAGTTGTTCTTTCTTTTTCATAAAGAAGATTATATATGTTTTTATCTTTTATATAGATAAATCAACTCTATTTAAAAAACTTTTTAATATTTATAATGGTATCATACGACATAATGATAACAAAAGAATCTATAGAAAACTTAAAATCCCATCTCGATGTTGTAGATATAATATCTCAGTTTATTGAGCTTAAAAAAACAGGTGCAAATTTTAAGGCTTGTTGCCCTTTTCATGGGGAAGATACACCATCGTTTGTGGTTAGTCCTGCTAAACAAATATACCATTGTTTTGGTTGTGGAGTTGGCGGAGATAGTATTAAGTTTGTAATGGAGTATGAAAAACTTTCTTATCCAGAGAGTTTAGAAAAACTGGCTTCCATGGTAAATGTATCTTTAGAGCATGATAGTAATTATAAAAAAATTGATTCTACAATTATTCAAAAAGTAAATGAATACTACGAAAAAATTTTAAGTCAAAATGAGATAGCAAAAAAATATCTAAAAAGTAGGGGTATATCTGATTTTTCAATAGAAAAGTTTGAGATAGGGTATGCTGGAGCTTCATACGATACAATTAACTTTTTAAAAACAAATTTTTTAAATCTGGCAGATGCAAAAGAGTTTGGGATAGTAGATACAGGACAAAGTGGGTTGTATTCTAGGTTTATAGAAAGAATAACATTTCCAATATATACAATTACAGGCAATATTGTAGGCTTTGGTGGTAGAACTATATCTGGACACAATGCAAAGTATGTAAACTCTCCACAAACAAAATTATTTAATAAGTCTAGACTTTTGTATGGATACAATCTTGCAAAAGAATCAATATATAAACAAAAATGTATCATAGTTACTGAAGGATATTTAGATGTTATTATGCTCCATCAAGCAGGTTTTGCAAATACAGTAGCAACTTTAGGTACAGCACTTACGCAAGAGCATTTACCACTTTTAAAAAGAGGTGAACCAAAAGTAATAGTAGCTTACGATGGAGATAAAGCAGGGTTAAATGCAGCATATAAAGCAAGTGTACTTTTAAGTCATAGTGACTTTATGGGTGGAGTTGTTATATTTCAAGAGGGGCAAGATCCTGCAGATATGGTTCAAAATAATAAGATTGATGAATTAAATGCAATGTTTTCAGCTCCAATACCTTTTATACCATTTACAATTGATTTTATAATAAATAAATTTAATTTAGAAAACCCACAAGAGAAACAACTTGCATTAAAAGAGTCAAATGATTTTTTAAAAACTTTAAATCCAATTTTACAAGAGGAGTATCAAAGTTTAATAGCTAGAAAATTAAATGTAAACTCACAATTAATTCAAGTGCAACATTTTAACAATCAAAGAGCAACTGATGTAAATTTATCCTCCATGGATATAGCCGAATTAAGTATTTTAAAAACAATACTAAATGATCAAGTATCTCTTGATATTGCCAAGGTATTGATAACAGATGATATGTTTGAGATACATGCAAATGAATATAATTTAGTACTAAATGAACCAGACCATCCATCTTTGGTTGGATTGATGTTAAATGAGCATATCATTACATATAGTTTTGAAGAGCTAACTCACCAACTTACATTGCTTTTAGTTCCATACTACAATAAAAAGTTACAGCAATTGACATTTGATAAAGAGATCGATTTTAAACAAAAATCACAACAAATTAGAAAATTAAAAGAAAAATTAAAAGAGTTGCGTTTAGGAAAATTGATACATATTTAAAAATTAATTAACTATATTGTATAATGCGGATAAGTTAATTTAAATTATAAAAAAGAGGAAACAAATGGAATTTTTACATTCAGAAAATGTACCAGCTGCAATTGGACCATATTCACAAGCAGTTAAAGTAAATGGATTATTATATACATCAGGGCAGATACCTTTAAAATTAAATGGTGAGATGGTGGAAAATGATATTAAAAAACAAACAAGACAAATATTTTCAAATATAAAAACACTTTTAGAAGATAATAATACATCAATGGATGAGGTTATTAAGTTAAATATATTTCTAACTGATATGCAAGACTTTGGAGTAGTAAATGTTCTTATGGCAGAGGCATTTGGGGATCATAAACCTGTAAGAAGTACTATTGAAGTTGCAGGATTACCAAAAAATTCTATGATTGAGATGGATGTGATTGCTACTGTGGCAGATTATCACTAAGATTCTTTGATATTTTTACACTTAAAGAAAGTTTAAACTAAATTTGAATATAATCCGTTTCATAAATTTTAAGAGGATATGCAATGTACGCAATTATCAAAACAGGTGGAAAGCAATATAAAGTATCAGAGGGTGATATTTTAGATATTGATTTATTAAGTAAAGCACCAAAAGAAACAGTAGAATTAGATGTTATAGCTGTAAATGACGGAAAAGCACTTACAACTGGTGAAGCAGCAGCTAAAGCAAAAGTTACAGCAGAAGTTATCGTTGAAGGTAGAGATAAAAAAGTTATCATCTACAAAAAACGAAGAAGAAAAGATAGTAAACTAAAAAGAGGCTTCAGAAGAGGTTTCACAAAAGTTAGAATTACTAAAATAGCAGCATAAGGAAGATACGATGGCACACAAGAAAGGTCAAGGTAGTACTAATAATAATAGAGACTCAGCTGGTAGAAGACTAGGAGTTAAAAAATTTGGTGGTGAAGAAGTAATTGCTGGAAACATTATTATTAGACAAAGAGGAACAAAAGTACATGTTGGTGCTAATGTTGGAATAGGGAAAGATCATACAATATATTCATTAATTGATGGTGTTGTTAAATTTGAACAAAAAGATAAAAAAAGAAAAAAAGTTTCTGTTTACGCTTCGTAAGTAGTAGATAAATTCAAATTTTAAAAGCACTGTAGCAATTTGCTATAGTGCTTTTTTTATTTAAGATCGGGGAATAAAATGTTTGTAGATAGTGCCAGTTTCAAAGTCCAATCTGGAAAAGGTGGAGCAGGATGTGTTTCATTTAGAAAAGAAAAATTTGTTATAAAAGGTGGACCAGATGGTGGTTCTGGTGGAAAAGGTGGAGATATATATTTTCAAGTAGATCACAATACAGACACACTTTCAACATATAAAGGTTGCCATAATGTTAAAGCAGACAATGGTCAGCCAGGTATGGGAAGTAACTGTACAGGAAAATCAGCATCTCATGTAGTATTAAAAGTTCCACCAGGGACTCAAGTTATAGATGAAGAGACGGAAGAGATACTTTTTGATCTAGTAGAAGAGGGTAAAAAGGTTTTATTTATCGAAGGTGGAAAAGGTGGACTTGGAAATACTCACTTTAAAAACTCTAGAAACCAAACACCAACTTACGCTCAGCCAGGACTAGTAGGTGAAAAAAGAGATATAAGACTTGAGCTTAAACTTATTGCAGATGTTGGACTTGTAGGATATCCAAATGTTGGAAAATCAACTTTAGTATCAACAGTGTCAAATGCAAAACCACAAGTTGCAAACTATGAGTTTACAACACTTACACCGAAGCTAGGTGTTGTTGATGTTGGGGATTATAGTTCATTTGTGATGGCTGATATTCCTGGTATAATTGAGGGGGCTTCAGATGGTAGAGGTTTAGGTTTGGAGTTTCTTAAACATATTGAAAGAACAAAAACACTTTTGTATATGATAGATATGGCAAATTATAGAGAGATGATGGATCAATATAATGTATTAAAAGAGGAAGTTGAAAAGTTCTCAAGTGAACTATATGGGAGAAAATTTGCAATAGCATTAACAAAAATAGATGCAATAGCTCCAGATGAGATAAATCAAAAAACTCAAGAATTTATAAAAGGTATTTCTCTTGAAACAACAGATAAAAATAGTTTTAGATTCAATGAAGATTTAAGTTATTTCGTACAAGATTTAACTTACAATAGATATGATGAAAATTTACCATATTTTGTATTGCCAATATCATCTGCAACACATGAAAATATAAATGGTGTTAAAAATGCTTTATATGACCTAGTTGGTATGGACAAATGCGAAGATTAGTTCTTAAAGTTGGAAGTGCAGTTTTAACACAAGATGGTAAAATTGCACACAGAAGACTTGATAATTTAGTTGAATTTATATCAAAACTAAAAGAAAGATATGAGGTTATACTTATAAGTTCAGGAGCTGTTGCTGCTGGATATACTGTACTAAAATTAGATAAAAGTATTATTGCAAATAAACAGGCTTTAGCAGCACTTGGTCAACCGCATCTTTTAAATATATATCAAAATGAATTTAATAAATACGATATATTATGTTCTCAAGTTTTATTAGAAGCTTCTATATTTAATGATAGCAATAGATTAAGACATGCAAAAGATGCTATTGAAGTTATGTTAAAAAATAATATTGTACCAATTTTTAATGAAAATGATGTAACAGCAATAGATGAGTTAGTATTTGGAGACAATGATCAGTTGTCTGCTTATATAAGTTATCATTTTAATGCAGATCTATTAACTATTTTAACTGATATAGATGGGTATTATGATGAAAATCCACATGAAAATAAAGATGCAAAACTGCAAAAAATAGTTACAGATATATCTAAAAAAGAGCTAGAAGCAACACATAGTGTAAATAGTGAATTTGCAACAGGTGGTATCACAACAAAACTAAAAGCTGCAGATTTTTTAATGAAAAAAGATAGAGATATGTTTTTGACAAGTGGTTTTGACTTGAGTTATGCAAAAGATTATTTATTGGATGATAACCATACCAATGGAACACTTTTTACAAAAAAGAGTATATAGATGGATACAAATACAAATACAAAAATAAAAACAAACAAAAGTAAAAATATAATCTTTATGGGAACACCAGATTATGCAACTATAATTTTGGAACAACTTTTAGAAGAAGATTATAATATAGTTGCACTTTTTACACAACCTGATAAACCTGTAGGTAGAAAGCAGGAGTTAACACCGCCTCATATAAAACAGTTTATTATAGATAATGGCTCAAGTTTACCAATATACCAACCTATCACATTAAAAGAGCAACCAGTAGTAGATACAATAAAAAGTCTAGAGCCAGATATGATAATAGTTGCAGCATATGGTCAAATATTACCAAAAGCGATACTTGATATTGCACCATGTGTAAATCTACATGCATCACTTTTACCTAAATATAGAGGTGCTAGCCCTATTCAACAATGTTTGCTAGATGATGAAAAATTTACTGGTGTGACTGCTATGTTTATGGAAGAGGGGCTTGATAGTGGAGATATATTAGGTTTAAAATATGTAGAGATTAAAAAAGATACAGTTGTTGCAGAGTTATTTGATATGTTATCAATTACCGCTGCAAAGCTAACTAAAGAGATTTTAAATAATTATGATTATATTGAACCAAAAAAACAAAATTTATCTTTTGTTAGTCATTGTAAAAAAGTTAAAAAAACAGATGGTTTGGTAAAGTTTAATAATGCAAAAGAGTTATATAATAAATATAGAGCATATAAAACATGGCCAGATATATATATAGAAAATGGATTAAAAATAAAAGAGTGTTTGTTAAACGATATTGAATCTTCAAATAATATTGGCGAAATTTTAGAGATACAAAATGACTTTATAATTATAGGTTGTAAAAAAGGTAGTATTAAAATATTAAAAGTACAACCTGCATCAAAAAAACAGATGAATGTTGTAGATTATATTCGTGGTCAAAGGTTAAAAGTTGGAGATACAATATCTTAATAAAGTTGATTCAACACACACTTATTTAAAAAAAATTATAAAACAAAATGGGTATATAAAACCAATATCCGTAGCAACACAACATCAAACTAGTGGAATAGGTAGTAGAGATAATAGTTGGGAAGGGAAAGATAAAAATTTATTTTTTTCATTTGTATTAGATAAAATATTATTACCTTTAGATCTACCTATACAATCATATTCAATATATTTTAGTTATATTTTAAAAGATATGTTAAAGCAACAAGATTCTAAAGTATGGTTAAAGTGGCCAAATGATTTTTATATCAATGATAAGAAAATTGGTGGCACTATAACAAATATAAGTGGTGATTTAGTTTATTGTGGGATAGGATTAAATTTAAATTTTATATCTGATGAATATGGTTATTTAG
>JAYEIM010000405.1:0-6123 GCA_034660095.1 Campylobacterota bacterium
TTTGGGTTTTATTTTAATATCAATGAAAGTATATTTATTTACTTTGACATCTTTATGTCTGTATATTAATATAAATAATTTTACCTGTCAATTATTTCAACCCTATATGATTTTTCTAATATCTAAAGTATTTTTAGATATTATTGTTATAAACATAAATAAGGAAAAGATGATATGACAGAACAAACATGCCGAACAAGATTAATTACTAACATAAAAGATATGATAGATGAGATGACAACAGAAGATGAAAATAATTTTCCTACAGTAGAAGAGATTAATGATGAGATTGTAAGAGATTTTAATAATATGAGAAGTAAATTTGAATTTACTTTAGAACAACTTTCTAACTTAGCACAAGAGATATACAATATGGAAAAGAATGTAAGTTTATCTAGTGGTAGTGGTATTACATCAGGATATATCCCTTGGGTAAAATATATAGAAAATAGACAAACTACTTTTGCATCTGCATACAGAACATATCTAATTAATGATAAGGATATGCCTATACATACTGTAAATACTATTTTTCAAGAAACAGAAGCAATACTTGACTATCTTGCTAATCCTACAGTAAATGAAGCCGTATTTAAAAAAGGTTTAGTAATGGGTGATGTTCAGTCTGGTAAAACAGCAAACTATCTAGCACTTATAAATAAAGCCGTTGATGCTGGATATAAGCTTATAATTCTGATCTCAGGTGTTCACAATCTCCTAAGAGAGCAAACACAAATCAGAATCAATGAAGGATTTATAGGAAAAGACAATACAGGTGTACATAACTATAGAGAAGTTAGTCAACCGAACTCATATACATCTGTAAAATATGATTTTAACGATGCTGCAGAAAATTTTGCTGAAAAAGCACAATTTATAAAAGAACCGACAATACTTGTAATCAAAAAGCAAAAAGATGTTTTAAATAGATTAAATGATTGGTTAAGAGAAGCAGATAAAGATGGTGCAAAAGAAGGTACTTATAAGTTAGATATACCGATGCTTCTAATAGATGACGAAGCAGATAATGCATCTATAAATACTCATAAAGATCCATACGAAAAAACTACTATAAATAAGGGTATCAGAGATATCTTAGATATGTTTACTCGAAAAAGTTATGTAGGTTATACAGCAACACCGTTTGCAAATATTTTTATAGATCCAGATCCAGTTGATAAAGATAATACAGAAGATTTATTTCCAGATAATTTTATATACTCATTATCAACTTCACCTGACTATATAGGTGCTACAAAACTTTATATTCCCCACAATGAACACATAGTTAAAAAAATCCCAGATATTCTTAGAAGAGAAAAATGGGATTCTGAAGGAAAAGAGTATGTAAAGCTAAAAAAAGATGAAAAATATACAGGTTGTTTAGCTGTAGGATTAAAAACAGGAGACACAGTTACTTCAATTCCAGAAAGTTTAAAAAGAGCTGTAGATACTTGGCTATTAACTATAGGTATTAGAAAATTGGAAGCAACTTCATCTAAATATAATACATTGCTCGTTAATGTATCTCATATTAAAATAATACAAAGTCAAGTAAGAGTACATATCAATAGATATTTAGAAGAGATATTATCAACAATTGAGACTAATAGCTCAAAAGAGTTATATGAAATAGATGCAGAAACTGCAAATTTAAAAAAACTATATGAAAGTGACATGAAAGATGAAGTAATAGGTTTTGACTTTATGGAAATACTTCAAGCAATTACCGAAGAAAGTAGAAAAAAATTAATTAAAACTTTTTTAATAAATTCAGATAGTACAAGTGATGAGCCTAGCCTAAATTATGAAGATTATAAAGAAACAGGTTTAAATGCTATTGCTATAGGTGGATATAGTTTATCAAGAGGATTTACACTTGAGGGTCTTACTATTACATATGTTTTAAGAGAATCTAAAGGATATGATACATTACTGCAAATGGGAAGATGGTTTGGGTATAGAAATGGCTATGCTCACCTATGTAGAGTTTATATGGGTGAAGAGGTTATAAAGTGGTACACACATATTGCTACTGCATCGGAAAATTTAAGATCTGGTATCTCAGTACTTGAGAGAAAGAAGCTTACACCTAGAGATTTTTGTCTTTCAGTGTTAGACTATGCTGGTCACTTAGAGATAACATCAGCAAATAAAAGACAACAAGCAATACAAATAGCACTACCGAATAGTTTATCTGGACATTTGATTAATACATCACAATTTTATAATAGCAAAGACATAGAAGAGTCAAATTTTAAAAATCTTGTAAAGTTCATTGAAAATCTTCAAAATATCAAAAGCCATTCAATGAGTAAGCATCATTATCTATGGGAAGATATTGAAAAATCTGATGTTTTAGAATTTTTAAAAGATTATCAAAATCCAATTGATTTGACAGAAAATCTTGAAATCTATTTGGATAACAAAAATATAGATAAGTTTGATGTTGCGTTAATTAGTAAAGATAAAGATATTGATTTTAATATAACATCATCTGTTAAAATTGGAATGAGAGAAAGATCTGCAGATATTGGCGATAAGATAGTTGTAATTAATAAAGGAAAAGGTGGAATCACTGATTTAAGTCATGAACAAATTGGTATTAATGTAGATATGTTATCAGAAAAACTTTTAAGAGAAGCAAATGAGAATAGAAACGAAGCTTTAAATTCAGATTCTTTACAAAAAGAAGATTTTGAAACAATAGAAGAAAATTTCTTGGCCGATAAAACAATTACAAGAGCAGATTGTGCAACGACAAGAAAAAAACCAATACTATTTTTACATGTACTTAAAATAAAAGATAAATTAAAATATGAAAATATGAAAAATATTGTTATTTGTAGTATTTCTATGCCTGGTAAAGTAAAGCTAGGTAAATTAACAGTACAGGTAAATGAAGTAATTTACAAAAAAACAAAATAAGTTTTATAACCAAATAGAAGAAGTTCAACTTCTTCTATTATTTTCCTTTAACTTTAATACTTCTGGAGTATTTTGAGTTTTAACAAAATCACTACTTAAAATATCATGCAAAAGGTAATTGTTCCAACTATACAAATTAGAGATATTGGGAAGTTCTACATTTACTAAAATTTGAGATATATCTTCAATCCCTTTTTTCACCTCTTTTTCTACATCTTGATTTAGTTTAGTTAGTGCTTTATCACTTATAAACAATGAGTCAATTTCTATAAAAATTTTCTTTTCAATACGAACTATAGACCTTCTGTCATCATCTATCATACGATAGTTTATTAAAAAGTTTTGGTAGTCCAGTCCTCTTATTTCAAAAAAATCTTTTAATTCATCTATTTTTAACTCTTTTTTATTTTTAAATAAATTATCTTTTACTAAACTATGGTAATTTAACTTTTCGGATATACTTTTTTCCAAATTATTACTATCTAGATAATTTTTACTTACTATTCTACTGTTTTGAATCACTTGAAACTTATTGTCTGTTTTTAATTTTTTTAATATGCTTAATAATATATACTCTGTATTATGATAGCTATGTAAATGATTATGTAATTCATTTTTAAACTTATTAACTATAAGACTTGGATATATAAATTTATACTGCTCAATAATATCATTAATATATTTTACAATATTTGCTATAAGACATTCAAATTCTTCGTTCTTTTCCTTATCTAGATATTTTCTTAGTTTATACACATCTTTTTTAATAGCAACAACCTCTATTGTTCTATCTATTAGCTGCCTTGGTATCCTATCTTTTGTGTTCATTGTTTCAGATAAGGATGATAGTGTGTATTCTGTATCTTTTTTCATTATTGATAATAATAATTCTTTTTGATTTTTAATATCACTATCTGGTCTAGCCACATCAGGACTTTTAAGATATTTATATCTATCTGGATATTTTAATTCTAGTAATGAATGTAATGCATGTTCATTATAAATTTCATTATTTTCTAAACTTTTCTTATTTATACCATCATCAAAAAAACCTTTGATGCTAATCTGTTTTGTTGCAGATAATTTATTGTCTATCAGACTTAATAGGTTATCAAAATCATAGCCATTAAGGATATGTTGTATGTTATTCTTGTGTATAAAATAACCACCTCTTTCCCATAATAATAAATCTTCAGATCTTGAACAATATCCTTTTAAATTTTTTGGTTTTAAATCTTTAAATGAGTCTGGGAAATACCTATTTAATATATCCTCTACAAGTTGATATTCATCTTTTTTGTATCCTTTTTCATTAGGATGTAGCATATAAACAAGTTCAACTTTATGTGCATTATTTGGGTACTGTTTTTGTAATATGTAGTATCCATTTTCTATTTTAATCAAATCATTATTATCTTCTAATGATTTTATTATAAGTCCTGCATTAGTATTTGGTAATATTTCTAATATTAAATTATTAATTTCTATAAATTTGAACTTTATAATCTTTTGTTCATTTGCTAAATTAACTATTTTACTTAATATATTTTCATAACTATAACTATCATCTAAAATCAATGCATCTAACTTATGATTGTAGTCATAAATTCTATTAGTACTATCACGACCTAATGATAAAAAAGTTGCTAGTATGTAACTATATTTATTATCATCAAATGGTAAATCAGAAATATGCAATATTTTATTTTTATTAAGATTGAATTTTATATTTCTCAAAAGTTCTTTATCTATATTTGGGTAAAAACTCTTTTTAAATCTTGTCCACTGCATTCCTATAGTTTGTCTACTGGTTTCTGTTAATTTTCCAATTTCTTTATCGCTATGTCTATGACTTTTTATTAACTTAAAATCAATCATCATTTGATATATATCATTATTTTTATTTATATCTGTTGTGCTCAAGTAGCTCACTTTATTATCAATTGTATTTTGAAATTCATTATCAAAATTTTCTTTTTTTAAGGATAATGAATATAAATTGTCATCACTAGAAATCATACCATTTTCAAGTAAATAATTTAAATCATCACTATCCGAAATTAAGTTATTTATATCATCTAAAGAGATATCTATAAAATTGTTTTTTATAATAAAATCACACATATTATCTAGTATATCATCATAAATATTCGGATCTTTAGTAACTAACTGCTCACCAATAACAATTTTATTATTCACAATATCAATTTTACTATTCACTGAAAAAGTATATTTAAATTTTTGTAAAATCTTATCGTTCATATCAATAATTACTTTATCGTTATTTTCATCATTTTCTATTATCTTATTATTATTTTCATCATCTAAAAGTATTGAAAATGCATAAATAATACTATCTACTATATCTTCATTAATATTACAACTTTTGGTAACATCAGATATACAAGCCACATCAAACTCACACTTAATACCAATTAGATATATAAATCTAGATATAGTTTTAATCTTTTTATTCTCAAATGCCATTAATAACGCTTGTTTCATATCTTTTGAAATTTCTTTCATATTTGTTTGTTCCTTATTTTCTATAATAACTTTATCTACCTTCTCTATACTAATTTCTTCTTTATAAATCTTCTTTTGTTTATCGATTACCACATTTGAAGTGTCTGTCTCTGCTCCTTGTGTAGGTATAGATTTTAACTTTTTCCACCCTTTATCACTCATTGATTTATACCCGATATGAATATCTAAAGCTCCTGTTTCTGCTTTAAAATTATTTGGAAAACTATATCCTGTGATAACTAAATCTTCCCCGATAGCATCTGATAAAATTTTTAAAGTGCTATCCTCTATTATCACCTCTTCTGGAGAACTCATTGTCCCTACAAGTTCAAATTCAATCATTGTAGGTAAAGTATTTATCAATTGTGTTGGTGGCATTTTAGAAAACTTATTTTTTGATCGCCACATCGTACCCTTTAAATTAAATCTTTTTTCTATTATTCTATCACCCTTTGACTCTTGCATTGTTACTATACTCTCCTGTATTATTTTATTTCATTTTCTTTATCAGTTAAAGTTTTTAAACCATCTTTTTTTAATGCTACTACCATATATTCAATTAATTAATCAGTAAATCCATCTTCATCTATTCCTAGTTTTTCAAATATATTTTTCATACTTTTGTTTCCTTTATTTGTTTTTTCTAACCAAACCAATAACGATTCATCT
>JAYEIM010000406.1:0-6103 GCA_034660095.1 Campylobacterota bacterium
TATTATTATGACAGATGCCGATGTTGATGGTAGCCATATTCAAACATTATTATTAACATTTTTCTTTAGATTTTTAAGGCCTATTATTGATAAAGGTTATTTATATATTGCTCAACCACCACTTTATCTATACAGAAAAGGTAAAAATGAGACATATTTAAAAGATAACAATGCATTAAGTAATTTTTTAATTGAAAATGGGCTTGGTAATTTTGAATTTCAAGGTATGGGATATAATGATTTATTAGATATGTTTAAAATTGTTTCTGCATATAGAAGTATGCTTGAAAATCTTGAAAAAAGATATTCACTAATTGATGTTATAAAATATATCATCGAAAATGATAGATTAGTAGGACTTTCAAATGAAGATTTATTTGTAGAGGTTGAAAAATTTATATTGGCAAGTGGTGCTAATATACTTAGTAAAACAGTAACAGAAGAATCAATTCATCTTTTTGTTCAAACAGCTGAAGGATTAGAAGAGTTACTAATAGACGATGAATTATTTGCAAGTCCATATTTTGGTGAAGCTAGTTATCTATTTAAAAAATTAAATGAGAGAGATTTAACAAATTTTAATGGTCAAGATTTAATTGAAGTATTAATAGAGATAGAAGATAGTGCAAAAAAAGGTGCATATATTCAAAGATATAAAGGTTTAGGTGAGATGAATCCAGAACAACTTTGGGAAACTACAATGATTCCAGAAGCTAGAAGACTTTTAAAGGTAACCGTTGATGATGCAGAGGTAGCCAGTGAAACATTTACACTATTTATGGGTGATGAAGTTGAACCACGAAGAAAGTATATCGAAGATCATGCTAAGGATGTTGAACATTTAGATGTTTAATATTCTGTAGATATTTAAATATAAAAAAAGGTCAAGCTAATTAGCTTGACCTTTTTTAGTTTATGATTTAATTTGTATAATCTATTGAGCATCCATTAAATTTTTATAAAATTCTGTATAGTTTGTATCGTTTTCATCTCTTGCTTTCATAGCTGATCTTGGATGTTCAACTAATTGACCTGTTAACATATAAGGTATTGAGTATCCCCAATCTAACTCTTTTTCAAGTGGAACAATAAACTTTTCTATAAATTCAAGCACAGGCAATTGGCTATATTTTGGATTTTTAAGGAAACCTATTAAAAGCTCCATAGCACAATTTCCTGCTCCTCTTCCAAGTCCAGAAATAGTAACATCTAAAAAACTTGTACCATACATCATAGCTTCAATTGTATTTGCAAATGCTAATTGAATATTATTATGTGCATGGATACCAACTTGTTTACCATTTGCTCTTGCAATTTTTACATATTTTTGTGTTAGTTTGTTTATCTCTTCAGGATAAAATGATCCAAATGTATCTGCAATATATATTACATCTACACTTGTTTTACTTAACATCTCTAAAGCCTCATCTAGTTCTGTATCAAAACATTTAGCAACAGCCATAAGGTTTACTGTAGTTTCATAACCTTTTGCATGAGCTTCCTCTACAAGTTCTATCGCAGCTGGAATTTGGTGAATATATGTAGCTATTCTAATCATATCAACAACTGATTCACTTTTTGGCAATAGTTCAGAATTTACAGTTCTTCCGATATCAGACATAACTGCAATTTTTGTATTTGTATCGTTTTCCCCAACAATTCTTCTTATATCATCTTCTTCACAAAAATTCCAGGCACCAAACTCTTTATCACACATAAGTGTTTTTGAGTTGTTTTTTCCAATCTCAATATAGTCAACACCAGCAGCAACACAAGTTTTATAAACACCCTTTACAAATTCATCTGTAAAATGAAAATTATTTACTAAACCACCATCTCTAATGGTACAATCAAAAACTTTTATATCTTCTCTTACTGTTAGTAATGTTCCCTCTTTTTCTATCATCTTTTAGTCCTCATTTAAAATTATTAAGCTTCTTTCATAGTATCTGCAATCATAAATGCCAACTCTAAAGATTGATCAGCATTTAATCGTGGATCACATTGTGTATGATATCGTGAAGTTAAATCATCTGCTGTTATATCACACGATTGACTTCCTGTACATTCTGTTACATCTTGACCAGTCATCTCTAAGTGGATACCACCTGCAACACTTCCTTGTGCTTTATGGATTTGGAAAAACTGTTTAACTTCACTTAATATATTTGCAAAATCTCTTGTTTTATATCCATTTGGTGCTTTTTCAACATTTCCATGCATTGGATCACAAGACCATACAACTTTTTTACCTTCTGATTCAACTTTTGCTAATAGTTTAGGGTAAAGTTCTTGAACTTTATTGGCTCCCATTCTAACAATAAGATTTAATCTTCCAGCTTCATTTTCTGGGTTTAACTTATCAATTAATTTGATTAGTTCATCCTCTTTCATAGTTGGTCCAACTTTACAACCAATAGGATTTTTAATCCCTCTAAAGTACTCTATATGAGCTTCATTTAAATCTCTAGTTCTATCACCTATCCATAACATATGAGCAGAACAATCATAATAGTCACCAGTTAAACTATCTTTTCTAGTAAGTGCTTCTTCATAATTTAAAAGAAGTGCTTCATGTGAAGTAAACAGTGTTGTTTGACTAAGTGCTGGAGTATTTGCAGTGTTAATTCCACATGCTTCCATAAAATTTAAACTTTCACTTAGCTTTGAAGCTAATTGCTCATATTGAATACCTAGTTTATTGTTTTTCATATATTCTAGGTTCCAACTATGAACTTTACTTAAATCTGCCATACCACCTTTTGCAAATGCTCTTAAAAGATTTAGAGTTGCTGCACTTTGGTTGTAAGCTTTTAAAAGTTTTTTAGGATTTGGTATTCTTAACTTTTGATCAGCTTTGATATCGTTTACTATATCACCTCTATAGCTTGGATATTCTATACCATCTATAGTTTCAAAGTCACTTGATCTTGGTTTTGCAAATTGTCCAGCAATTCTACCAACTTTTACTACAGGCTTTCCACCACTAAAAGTCATCACAACAGCCATCTGCATCATAATTTGAAATAATGATTTTATATTGTTTGCATCAAATGCCTTAAAACTTTCAGCACAATCTCCACCTTGAAGTAAAAATGCTTTACCATTTGCTACATCAGCTAATTGTGACTTTAATCTTCTAGATTCTTCTGCAAAAATTAAAGGGGGATAAGATGCCAACTCTTTTTCCACTTTTTTTACTTTTTTTAAGTCTTCATAAATTGGCTGTTGTTTTATTGGAAAATCTCTCCAGCTACTTGGTGTCCAAATATTACTCATTGTTTATCCTTTTACTTTCTCTAATAGCTCTTTAAATGAAATTTTAAAAGAGCTTAGTCCATCTTTAAGTAAAGTATTATAGGCTCTATCTATTACAATCTGATTACTTTCTAAAATTTTGAAATAATTTATACACTCATCTTTTGTAATAATATTGGTTTGAATATCTTTTCCACTTTTTAGCCATGAATTAATTGTTGCTAGTGGTGCTGTATTTATGGAGTTTGGATATATTAAGTTATCTATATAGTAACTTTGATCTAACTTATCACCTTTTACACCTGTTGAAGCAAAAAGTGTTCTTATGTTTGCATTTCCTATTGCTTCAACTTCATGGTAGCACAATGTTGCATTTACAATACCAATTTTTGAAACTTCTAACTCTTTTTCATCTAATTTTTCATCTAATAATCTATCAAATCTACTTACAAATACCGATACAACACCTTTAGTATCTTTTCCACTTTTTTTGATACCTTTATCTAAAGCAATTGCAGAATCGATAGCTTGTTGCGGTGAAAAAATTAATGTTGCATTTACATTTATACCTATTGCTGTTAAATGTTCCATTGCACCATAACCAGCTTCGGTTGCTGGTATTTTTATCATAACATTATCGTAACCAATTTGACTGTGTAGTCTAGCACCCTCTTCTATTGTCCCCATCATATCATCACATAATGTTGGGTCAACTTCAAGTGAAATAAAACCATCATTTGCATTTTTATCATACAATGGTTTTAAAATCTCCGCAGCTCTTTTTATATCTGTAATAGCTAACTCTTCATATATCTTTTTTGTTTCATTTGCTTGAAGCATATTTATTTGTTGAGTATATGCACTTGAATTTGTTATAGATTGTTGAAATATAGCTGGATTACTTGTAGCTCCATAAATTGTTTTGTCACTTATTAGCTCTTGAAATTCATTTTCTAAAAAATCTCTTTCAATGAAATCACACCATATTGAATAATTAATATTTTCTCTTAAACTCATCTATTTCCCTATTTTTTTGCAAATTAAATCTTCTGTTACATTTCTTTTAAAATCTTTTAAAACAAACCCTTTGCAATTTTCATTTGTATCTAAATTTGTAAAGCTTATACTATATTTATAACCTTTTACATTGATATCTTCTCTTAAAAACTGATGGTTTGCATATACTTTTACATTAGAAACACTTTTGTAACCTAAAGTTCCTAATATTTTTGTCACTTTTGTCTCTTGACCAAAAGCGACAAGAAAAAACCATACAACCCCTAGTAAACCTAGTATAACCATCCATATTACTGTTTTTTTTGGTAGTTTTCTTACCTCTGTTTCCATTTGAACCCTTAAAAATATCATTAAAGTTGAGCATTTTACCATAAATTAGCTAATACTTGCTATAATGCAATTTATGAAAAATGTATTAGTTATATTAGATGGGAAAATTGCCAAATATTTAATCAAAAGGATGATTGATTTAAATAATAATTTAAATCAATATGATATTGTATATACCAGTGATTCTATCTTACAAGAAAATGTACCATCAAACTTTACTTTTTATAAGTTTGACCCTACAAGTTATTCAAAGTTAAAATTTGTTTTAAATAAAGTTTTATATCAAGACGCTTTAATTGCCTTAGATACAAAAGAGGATACTTTAGCTGTTGTTCATAATATTAGATTAAAATATAAAGATTTAAGTTTTGCTATATATGATCAATGGGATTTAGATTTAGATGATAATAATATTCAATACTTTAGAAGTAATGATATTTTATCAAACGGACTAGTTGAGCAACTTCCAAATGTTCCTGTATTTGCACAAAATATTGGTTTAAGACAGGGTGAGATAATGGAGATTAAAGTTCCATTTGGAAGTACATATGCATATAGATATATTGGTAGTATTGGGCAAAAAGAGTGGAAAATTGTTGCTTTATATAGAAATGAAAAATTAATTAATATAAAGCCATCTTTAATTATAAAACCAAATGATGTTATTGTGATTATTGGTAATCCAGATGTTTTAATCCAAGTTTACAGTGCTATATCAAAATCTAGTACACAATTTCCTATGCCATTTGGAAAAAATATATATCTATATATTGATATGTATATTCAAACTGAAAATGAGATAATAAATGCAATAAAAGATGTGAAAATCTTACATCAAAGAATGAAAAACAACTTACTAGTTGTAAAAATTACAAGACCAAATACAGTTGAAATATTAAATAAAATAAAGTTTGAGCTTCAAAATATTGAAAGTATAAAAATAGAGATTGATTATCACAATCAGGGTATTCATCATATTTTAAAAGATGATAAAGTAAAATTTGATATTGGATTAATTGTATTGACACATAGTTTCCTAGACTATAAAGAGGCTATAAAAGATATCATTTCATTAAAAATACCAATTTTTAAAATTGGTAAAGAAAATATATCATCTCTTAAAAATTCTCTTATTTTATTAAATGACAATAAATTATATGAACAGATAGCACCTATATTTTTTGATATTTCAATTCAGTTAAAAATCACACCTAAAGTTTTAGATATTGATCCTTTAGGTGATAAAAAAAGAGATAGTTTAGTGTCTCATCTAAATAACCTATCTAAAATATTTTCACAAAATATTGTAGTTGTAAAAGAGAAATTAAATCCTATTAAAAGATTAAATCAAGAGCATAATATATTGCAAATTTTACCACTAAAAGATGAGATGTTTAAAAAACGAAAATTTAATTTTTTCTCAACAGATAGCGATATTTTATCATTTGATAATAATATATTTAATCAAATACTAATACCAGTTATTGATGAAATATAA
>JAYEIM010000407.1:0-6086 GCA_034660095.1 Campylobacterota bacterium
TTTATATTAGTATGATATATAGCTTGCATCACTTTTCCTTGTCTTTTGAATTTTTAAATTGTACTATTTTATTTATTAAAACAATATAATAAAAGTTTCAAATTAGGGTCAGACCCCTATTTGTATAAAATAAAAAATTGTTTAGACATAACACATCCATTGTAAAATAATAACGATAAACTCCCGAGATATTCGAGATATTTTGGGGTCTGACCCCATACTCTGACTACAGACCCCAGACTCCAATACTTTACTTTAGCTATCACTCTCAAAAATATCTCTTGTGTACACTTTATTTTTTACATCTCTTATGGAGTCACTTAGTCTATTTGCAACAATGACATCTGAGATTTTTTTAAACTCATTTAAGTTGTTGATAACTTCTGAGTTAAAAAACTTCTCTTCTCTCATAGTAGGTTCATATATGACAACTTTAATGCCTTTTGCTTTGATGCGCTTAATAACTCCTTGTATAGCAGAACTTCTAAAGTTGTCGCTACCTGATTTCATAACCAATCTGTAGATTCCTACAGTTTTTTCGGAAGTATGTGAGTTTGTCAGAGAATGGTTGAGCTTTTTTATGATTGTATCCGCTATAAAGTCTTTTCGTGTATCGTTAGCGTGTACTATCGCTTCTATGATATTTGATGGTACATCTTTGTAGTTTGCTAAAAGTTGCTTTGTGTCTTTTGGTAGACAGTAGCCTCCATAGCCAAAACTTGGGTTATTGTAGTGAGAACCTATCCGTGGGTCTAATCCTACACCTTCAATGATTTGACGGGCATTTAGGTTATGGGTCTCTGCATAGCTATCAAGCTCGTTAAAGTATGCTACACGCATAGCAAGATATGTATTTGAGAAGAGTTTGATAGCTTCTGCCTCTGTAGAGTCTGTAAATAGTATATCTACCTCTTTTTTAATCGCACCTTCTGCTAATAGATTGGCAAAAATTTCTGCTCTTTGGCTGCGCTCTCCTACAATGATACGTGAGGGATAGAGATTGTCATGAAGAGCTTTTCCCTCTCGAAGAAACTCTGGAGAGAAGATGATGTTTTGAGTATTAAACTGCTCTTTTATATGTTGTGTATATCCTACAGGGACAGTAGACTTTATAACCATAGTAGTAGTTGGATTTATAGCTAAAACATCTGCTATAACATACTCTATGCTTTTTGTATTGAAGTAGTTAGTTTCAGGATCATAGTCTGTGGGAGTAGAGATGATAACATAGTCTGCTTCTTTGTATGCCTCTTCTTTATCTAGAGTAGCTCTGAAGTTTAACTTTTTTGTTTGAAGGTACTCTTCTATCTCTTTGTCTTCTATTGGAGATTTTTTTTGATTGAGCATTTCAACTTTTTCTGGAATGATATCTAGTGCAACTACTTCATTGTTTTGTGCTAATAGTACACCATTGCTAAGTCCGACGTAACCAGTTCCTGCTATTGCTACTTTCATTTTTTATCCTTCTTGATAGTTTGTTCATAAAACAAGATTTTTTTGTTTACATACGGTGCTTCTGGACGAAATTTTTTAAGAAGTTTCATAAGTTCTAATGAGTAGTTAGGGTGAATATTTTCACATAATACGGCAACTTTCTTTATAAGTTCAAAATCATTATAATCAAATTCTATTTTTTTAGCTTGCTTAATTGTAAACCCATTTTTTTTCGCATAATTTTTTATAATATATGATCTTAAATCAGTAAGATGTACATTTTCATCAGAAAGCATCCATGTATAATATCGTCGTAATGTTCTCCTTGTTCTAATTTTTTTATAAAATAAATCAATATCTAGGGTGTCATATATAAATTCTCTTACCAGCCACTTAAGTATTTTTAAGTTTTTTAAATGTTCGGGCATATTATGGCCAAGTCCAAATGCTTTTAAAGGAACTAAGTTTTTGCAATATCTTTTTGCATGCTGAGCATCTAATGTATATATTGGATCATAAACAATATATCCACTTGAATTCATTATTGTGCCATCTTTGAAATCTGAGTTCCAATCTAGAATGTTTGCATATTTAGAAAATCTAGTTTCAAAAGGAACTAGTTCCTTATTTAAAGTTGATATAGGATTAATTAGCAACACTCTGTCTAAATTTAATAAATCTGCAAAGGCTCCTACTGCATAGCCTCCCATTGAACTTCCATATCCAAGTTTTATTTTAAATGAATCTAGTTCAATAGATATTTTATGCAAGAAAGAAAATAACTCTTTACTGCGATACCAATTCTTTTTATTTATACACGAAAAAGAAAGAACATTTACATTTTCATTTAACAAAAATTCAAAACCCCAAGGGGATTGTTGTTGATCAGCTTCTTTGTTGTCTATTAATATATTTGCTGGAGAGAAAGTAACTATTAAAGGTTTAGCATAATCAGATAAGAAATATTTCAAGTAATAATCAGGTTTTTTCAAGGTGGTTATTTTATTTTTAGTTAAAATTTTCATGACTATTATTTAATAAGATTCTAAAAAAAGAACTTCTTTCAGTTCTTTGTATATTTTTTCATCAAACTCGGTAGCTAAATCCTTAAAAAGAGAAACTTTTGGCTCTTGTGTGAATATTTTCTCATTTACATTAAGTTGAAGATTATATTTATTATTTACATATAGAATATCTTCATAGAAATTATTAATAATAAATTGCTTAATGTTTTCTCTTAGAATTGGTTTAGAACCATAATCTGCATATTTCTTAATAAATGAGGCTATTATAAGCCTAATGTTATGTAATTCTTTAGAAGATAAACTCTCTAAGTTTATTGATTTAAAATAATCTTGCATTACTTGAGAACATTCAACAGATACTTTTTCATTTACACGTAAGCCCTGACCAAGATTAGTGTCATATCCTAAAGTATTTAGTACATAAGAAAAATCTTCCACAACATTTTGGTTGACTAATTTTTCTTTATCAAAAACTCTTATTGTTAAGTTTTTAAAAACATCTTTCCATATAGCTATCACATCTTTGAAGTTATAATCAAAAGATTTCGGACTTGGAATAAAAGAACTTGTTTTCAGTGATTGTTGTACAGCTGACAAGTAGTATGAGGAAGGTTGCCTTATATATAAAATAATATGAAAAGATTCGAAACCCAATTTGGTTAAATATTCTTTTATTGAGCTTACTTCATCTTTTTTTGAAAGATATAAAAATTCAGATGAAATTACATAATCAGCTAATTCAGATGTTTTTTTTTCAAAGCTCTCAAGAAGTTCTTTTTGATATAAAAGAAAGTTATCAGGTTCTTCTTTAAACTTTGCACGCATATGACTAGTTGTATTTTCTAGTTTACAAAAAGCATATCTAAACACCTGATTGTCTTTCCGATCTAAAAGAAATGGGTAATTTAATATAGCATCATTTCTCTTTTTATTCAAGTATAGTGTCTTTTGTATTGATGTAGAGCCTGTTTTACCAGATCCTATGTGAATAATAATTTTCTTCTTTTTCATTTTCTACCTTTATGTACTATGAATATATTTCACTATCACTATTATAGTATAAAAAAAATTCATGATTTTTAGCTTCCTTCCAAAGTTCTATAAAGCTTTCTTCTTCTGTAGCCGTTTTCTTTAGTAAGTTTAAGGAGAGAAATAGACTTTTATTTATCAGTATAGATTTGTAATTAGCTCCAACTATTTTACCCCGACCACCAATATTTACAGTAAAGTGTGCTTCATCATTAGGATTACTAGGAAGTTTGTTTAATATGTTTGGTGTCATCACAGTTTCCTTATTAAATATAGAAGGTACAGCTGCTAGACATTTTGGATTCCCATCTAATATCTCACATAAAATTTCTAACCAGTCTTGAGACATTACTTTTGAGTTTTCATCCATCAAAAGAAAGTAATCGCTTTTAAATTTTTTGACATAGTAATTTACTAGCTCAATTTTACCCATATCTTTTTTGGGTTGTACTACCGACAAATATTTCGTTAGATTATTTAAATGGTCAATTTCGTCAATAGCTAGTGTAAATTTGTAATCTATAACTAAAATATCTACATATTTATAGTTCGTTTTTTTAAGTATATTTAACATACTCTTTTCAAGTTCTTTTAAGTTGTTGCTTTCAAGAAAAATTATAATAGAGGTTTTAGGTAGTTTGCTAAGGCTCACACTATCACTAGCTCCATTATGTTTAAGCATTTTAAAGTATTTGTCTTGCCATTGTACACCTTGCATTCTACCGTAAGATAAGTTCTCTTTCCAGATAGCATAATTGAAAGAGAGTTGATCTCTAAATGAGTAGTCGTTTAAAACTTTCCACCATGTTTCATTAAGTTTTATTGTCTTAGAGTTGTTATGCTCTCGTAATATTTGTGCAGATTCTACTAGACCATTTTTATCTGGGAAGCCATTCCTGAAGTAATATTTCATCTGTTTTAAAATATCTTGTTCTTTGTCTTTTCCAATTAGTAAGCAGGCCATCGCTTCATCATATATACAGTCGCGTTTAATGTGCTCATGAATAAATATATAATTATTTTTTAATTTCATTTCTTTAATCAAGTTTTTAATATTATGTCCTCTTAATCTTACACTTCCATCTATCCACAGCGTGTATTCATATCCTATTAAAAAAAGATGAGGTAATACTTTTATCATACGAGCATTTCTTACACTTTCACTAAACACTGGTTCTACATACTTAATAGTGTATATATCAGACTTTATATTTTTATTATCAGTATAGCAGACATAGTCCCAGTCGCTATTAACATACTCTGGATTCTTAAGATTATCATAATTACCAAAAATAGCAGTAAAAACCACTTTTGTATTTTTTTTACTTATATGCATATAGGATTCAATATTTTTAGCAATAGTTGGAAGAATGGCTTCATTTTTCCAGTTGCTAACTAATTCATCAATTTTTTCTTTTCCATGCTTTTTATCAAGTGATTCTCGGCCATTTTTAGAAAAAATAATCCTCGTTTCATGTGAATAACTTTTTGACTTAGCATGAAATATATATGTATCGTCAACTACTGCTATTTTATATCCATGATTTCGTGCACGAATAGAAAAGTCATCCTCTTCACCATAACCTGTTGGAAAATATTTCTCATCTAGGGTCCCAATAGTGTTTAACACATCACGTTTTATTGCATAACAAAATCCATTGACTGAAGGTACCTCGGGATAAATTCTTTTAGAAACGGTTTCCACTAATAACCCAATTTTGTCAACACTATAACCAGAGGGGATTTCATTAACTAGCCAACCACCTGCTGGATTGTCTCTTACAGGTACTGTTTGCCAGCTTGCAGCATTGGATAATGGTCCTACAATTCCAAATTCCTTATTACTTTCAAAACACAATATTATTTTTTCAATCCAATTTTTTGTTACAATTGTGTCACTATTTAAGAGTATAACAAAATCTGCTTTTGAATTCTTAAAACCATTATTGACACTTTTTGTAAATCTTAAATTTTCAGCATTACTTATTAATTTGTATTTTTTATTTACTGACTCTTCTTGTAGATATTTTTCTGTTTCAAAATCACTACAATCATCAACAACAATTAAGTTAAAGTTGTATGTTTTTGTATCATAAAGGGAGTCTATACATTTTTTTACATCTTCTAATGCATTATACACAGGAAGGATAATGTCAACACTTTTGTGCTCTGTTTCACTAGACAAATAGTGTATGAATGGGTTATAGCTCATGTCCATAGAGTGTTGAGTCGAGTATTCTAAAGTGTTGAACCAGCTATTTGGATTTCTGAATTCTTTCCACCCATGTTCACAGAAATGTTTGAGAGGATCTGCACCACTTGATGCTATATCGGTATATACGGATAAGTAATACTCTGCATCAAAGAGTCCAGTTTTGTGTATGGTGAGCTCTTCTCCAATATATTCTGTTATTTCTACTTTAATATACTTTGCTACTCTCTTTTCTCTTTTTCCATATCGAATATACTGTAACAAAAAGTCAAACTCATCACTCTCGATAGCCTTGAGGTCATCATAGCTATTTATATAAAACTCTACATCAAACCCCTTTGCTAGCTCCTCTTCATACTCCTTCTTTTCAGTGGCGTTCATGAAGC
>JAYEIM010000408.1:0-6084 GCA_034660095.1 Campylobacterota bacterium
GTATCAAATGAAAATAAAGAGTTTATAAATGAAGTGTATGAAAACTTTAAAGATTTTATGGATGTACGAGACTTGTCTACAAAAGATGGTAAAATTGGTAGGTTTGCGAAGTTTGAGAGAGTGTTTAAAGTGAAAAATAATACTAGTAGTGATTATGATGAAATACCATTTTAAAAAAGAAATATGCTAAATTTTCAAATAATTACTCAAATTAGAAGGAGACCTTAATAAAGTGATATACTTGTTTAAAACAATATTTTTCTTAACATTATTCGTTATACCTATTACTTTTTTTATTTTAGATAATTCTTTATTGCATATTGATTATATATCTATAGTTACTATTTCATGCTTATATTTTATTACAATCTTATTTTTAATATTAACCCTTAAATATCTAATTAAATTTATTAAAGCACTAGTGAGGTTTTTACTGGGAAGTGACTGCAAAAAAGAAGAAAGTTTTTCTAAAATTAATTTGTTAGACGATAATATATATGAACACTACCCTTCTTACAAAACAGGGGCTTTGGTTAACTTAATAGATAGTTATAAGTCAAAAAGTTTTTTGTCTATAGGATTAGTAGGAGATTGGGGTAGTGGAAAAAGTTCTTATTTAAATATTTTGTCTAAAAAACTGAGAAATAAACATATTATTATAAATATTAATGTTTGGGAACTTGGTAATCAATCTAATATTATAAATGAATTAGAAAAAGAGTTGGATAATGAAATATTCAAAAATAATTTTTTAGTTTGGATAATATCAATAGTTAAAAACTTGCTAGTTAAAAATTATTTTAAAATACTCAAAAAATACTATTCATTAAATAAAAATATTATAGATATGTCTTTGACTCCTACCATGAAAGATAGTAAAAATAAATTTAGTAAAGTAATTCAAGAAGCTTTTTATGGGAAAAAACTCATTATTATACTAGATGAATTGGATAGAATAAATGATAAAAAAGAAATATACAATATTTTTAATACTATTAGGCATTTGACATCATTTGATAACGCAATTGTCATTACTGCTGTAGACCTCAATCAGCTTTCATCTAAAATTGAAAGTATAGAATATATACATAAGATTTTTAATACTAAGTATTTTATTCCAAAACACACAAGAAATGAAATGACACAATTTTTAAAAAAAAAGGCAAGTTTATTTATTAAAAACTCTGATGAACTGCTAAATACAAAGCATAATGGCAAGTCAATTATTGATACAATAAGTAATTACAGAGAGATAAAGAATTGCTTGAATGATACTTTGTTGCTAACAGAAAGTTTAAAAAACTTATACAGCAAGGATTGGAGTGACTTTATTAATATTGAATTTATTTTTATACTAAATCTTATAAAGGCTATAGATTTTAGAGTATTTAATAAAATATATAAAATGGAAAATATTGATTATAGTCAGGAAGAAATATTAAGTTTCAATGGTGATGAATTTAAAAAAACTTATGATTCATTCATGAATAATGAGGTTAATAAAAATACTAAAATGAAAAAAATATTAAAAGATGATTATGCAAAAAACATAGAAGTCCTAGAGTATATGCTTAAATCTTTCGTTAATGGCTATGATATAAATCAATGTTTTTATATATACAAACACCATCAAATAGAAGATTTCCTATCAACTAATAGTGAGTACGAAAAGTTTATAAAAGACAAAAAAGAAATACAGATGAAATATGATAAGTTGAGTAATGAATATCAAAAACAATTTTTAATTTTTTTGACAAATTATTGTTATCGCAAAAAAGAATTAGTCGAAAACACTATAGAAATTATCTTTGATAACAATATTGAAGATGAAGATGTACTAAGGTGTTTGGTTATAAATAATGGAAACAATACTACATTAATAACTCAAAATACGAAAGAAATTATTTTAAAACTAAAGAAGAATAATCTAATATTTACAAAATTAATAGAACTAATAATAGAAAATTTTGATGCAAACATGTCAAAAATAACAGGGCAAAAAATACTTTTTGAGGATTCCTTGCTTGAGGATTTTTTTACACATCTAAAAAAAGAAGAGCAAGAAAAAGTAATAAAAAATACTTCTTTTAGTCTAGATGAAAATTTAATTAAAAAGCTCGAGGAGTTAGTAAGTGAAAAATAACCTAATTGTAAAAAATGAAACAAGTTTGCAAAGTTTATCGCATGCAAAAAAACTATTAAATTTAACAAAAAACATTTTGCAAAAAAATAAAGATAATGAAATTTCTAATGATATTTGTATAATACCATTTATATTAAAAAAACAAATAGAAGGTGATTTTTATTTCTCCGAAGATAATAAATACTTTGCATTGTCTTCTAAACAAGAAATTCAAGTTTGGGATATAAATACAATGGACTGCATATTGGTATTGGAACATAATTTTGCTTCGCTGGAAAATATTATATTTTCTTTAGATAATAGCAACTTAATATTTTATGATTTAGATAATGGAATCAGTATATGGGATTTTGAAACGAATAAGTTTATTGAAAGAGACAAATTAGAGTTATTTGAATTGGGTTATTACATATTTATTAAAAATACCAATAATTACCTTCAACTACTGAATAGATCAATAGATTTTGTAACTTCTCACGACATGCAGTATATAGTCTTAGAGTTAGGCATAAGCTTAGATATTTATAATATTGAACAAAATTTACTATTATTTAGTATTTATTATAACCCTTGCTCTCGCTTAGAAGAATTATATGGCTTTATACCTAATACAAATAATTTATATATAGTTACTGCTAATGATTATAGGGATGAAATACACATATATAATATAAATTCTACAAAACTTATCAAGAAAATTAAGCCTCAATATAAACTATGTTTAATTGATGTTCTACCTGATACACAAATCTTAATTTGTATAGATGAGTATGCTAATGTAAGTTTTTATGATACAAATAGTGGCTTTTATGATATTGCGGATTCTTATAATAGAAATGCAGGAAAAAAACATCGAGAATTTAAGCTTAGTATTAATGGAATGGATATAGAACCATCATTTTCATTATCGAGCGACTACAAATATATAGTTTCTGGTGTGTATGACATAAGAATATGGAATATAGAAGATGGTACTCTTATTGAATCTGTTAATAACAATTCTTTAGTTAACAATGATGATACAAAATATAACTATGAACTATGTTTTTCAAATACTATTAAAACCATCAAGCTTAATAATAATTATTCAAATATAGTTTCATTTTACAAAAATTATTCTAAAAAAATAACTACCATTGCCTTTAACAATTTAAAAAACAATAAAACTATGATTTTTAATGGAATTTATTCAATTGAGAAACTAATTTTATTACCGAATAATACACAATTTATTACTTTAATAAATGGTAGTATCGTAGTATATGATATAAATACAGGACAAATTTATAAAACTTTAGAACAAAAACAATTATTCTTCAACTCAATAGAAGTTACTAATAATGAAAAGTATATCGTTGCTGTTGCGGAAGACTTTTCTAAGGGTTTTTCACGAGTTCAAGATATGGTGATACAAATATACTGCGTTAATACGTTGGAGATGATAGAAAAAAAAGAATTTTATTCAACACATCAATTAGATTGGATTCAAGTTTTATCTGATGAAATAATTTATGAAGAAACATATCATGCTAAATATGCTGCTGATCATTCTACTACTAGAAATTCTTTTCCATTACCTGAAAGTGAAGAAGACAAATTAGTTCATTATGGACCAATTACAAATAATATAAGTATTTCTATTAATCAAAAATATTTAATTAAAGAAAATCCTATAAATCGAAACCAAAACTTTGAACAAAATAGAAAAATATTTGAAATTTATAGTATCGAAAGCAATAAGCTTTTATATAAATTAGAAATGCCGATATCAGATTTTATAAGAATTGGAAACAAAAAAATATTATTTGTAAATAACAATAAAATTAAAATATTTAATTTAAGCTCTGGGGAAAAGGTTGCTACATTTAAAAGTAAAGAGAACAAAATTGATAATATTAAGTTTATGATGAATGAAAAATATATTGTAGTTAAATATACTCAACAAATTAAAATAATTGATATTGAAAATAAATGTTTAAAAACAACTATAACTAGTGACTATCCAGTTGTAGACTTTAATATTATTCAAACTACACCGTATATAATTTTTGTTACAAATGGTTTAATTGAACTTTGGAACATAGAATCTAGTAAAAAAATATATTCAATTTATAACTTTGGTGATAATAATACTATCACTATGGATCCAAATGGTTTTTTTATTGCAAATGTGAAATTATTCAATGAAAGGATCAGAAAAATCGATAAGAATAAACCAGTAAAGTTGTCCGACAGTGAAATAAAATACTATAGAAAGAATAAGTTTTTATCAGTAAATACAATAAAAAATGATTTTATTGACAATAGAGAACAAATAGAAAGGTTAATATCCAAAATTACAGATAAACCTAGCATTGATAATAATGATTCAACTATACCTACAATAGATATTTACAATGATGAAATACCATTTCAGGAATAGTGTCAAGTGAAAAAAGAAACATATTTATCTGAACTAATCAGTATTGTAAATCAAATTCTATCTATATTAAATAAGATAGATGACACCAGTAAAATCTCTCTTATTAATTATACTCCAAATATTTATAAATCATATAGTCAAGTTACACTGCAGAAAGAAAAAAGAATTAATGATTTTTCAAATAATAGTGCAAATTATGACTTTCAAGAAAAAGAATCTATTTTTAGAAAAGTTGGTAAAGGATTAAATATTTTCAATCATGTTTTAGGCTCTGTTAGCGATGAATTGCACGATCATAAAACAGAACAAGCTATTGAAAGACTGAATGACAGTTATGTACAAAAAATAGAAATAAAACAGAGCATAGATAAAACAAAAAAAGCATTAGAGTTTGCAAAGATAGATACAAAAAACTATATGGCTAAACTGGGTGTAGATACAGACATAAATTACTCGTGGCTAGTTAGTCAAATGAAAGTTGATAAAGTTATCATGAAAGATGGAGAATATATAGAACTATTTGACAAATATATGGAACTTAAAAGTCGATATAAACAGTTAAAAGAAGATATATTTAGTATAATTCAAAACAAAGTAAAGACTTTTTTAAAATCTTATTTAGTCTATTTCAAAGATTTTGCACCAAATATTAAAGTTAATATAGATTTGGATAATGCTTTATACAATACAACACATTTAGAACTTTACAATGATGAACTACCATATAAAGATGACTTGGTTGATACAATAAATACACTAAATAATGAAATATTAATAGTGGAAAATGATTTAAAATTTTTACATGATAGTGTACATAAATACGAGACGATAGATATAAATAGATATAAAAACATTATTCAAAATAATCATAATAATTATGATAAATACATCCAAAACATAGAAAATATAAAATTTGAAAAGATAAGAAAATATTGTGAAAAATTATCAAAAGAAAATCAAGCAGATGATATGCAAAAGTATTTAGGTGAAAAAGGAAGAATGTATAAGGCACTTATCTATAGTACCCTTGAAGAGTTTATAGAAAATCTAAATGGCGAAACTATTACGCTATGTGATTGGGGATGTAGTCAAGGTATAGCTTCTATGCTTGTACTTGACTATATCAAAGAGAAACAACTAAATATAAAAGTATCAGATGTAATTCTTATGGATGATGAGATAAAAGTATTAAGTAGAGCTATGGCACAAGTAGAAGCACTAGCTCAAGATGATATGAAAATATCAGCTATAAAAAGTGATGATAATACTATTTACGATAAAATAAAAACTACTAAAAACAATACAGCTTTACATCTATTTGCAAATGATAAAATGCCTATAGACTTTTTAGAGATAGAGCTTGATATATTTGATAAAGATTTTGTATTGTGTGTATCAAATGAAAATAAAGAGTTTATAAATGAAGTGTATGAAAACTTTAAAGATTTTATGGATGTACGAGACTTGTCTACAAAAGATGGTAAAATTGGTAGGTTTGCGAAGTTTGAGAGAGTGTTTA
>JAYEIM010000409.1:0-7191 GCA_034660095.1 Campylobacterota bacterium
ATTCAAAAAGTTCATCAAATTTATTTCTATTATAAACTTGAGTAAGTCCATCTATATATGCTTTCTCTTCTACTTTTACTAGCTCCTCTTGCAGTTTTGAAATATCAGAAAGTGTAATCAGATAATCTCCATTATTTTTAAGTTTTTGAATTGCAATAGAATATGCTTTTAGAACAAATTGTTCGTTAAGAATTAAAACTTTTCTATCTGTAATTTTTGTTCTTTTAATCAAATCGACAAAAGTTTCATTTTCTTTTGGCAAATTATGATGCAAATAGCCATCTGATTCTATAAACAAATCCATCATGTGATTATTTGTTTTTTTATTAAATTCACTACAGTGGCCAATATTAACCATAGACTTAAATTTATCATTTGAAAGTTTAATATCTTTTAAATCTGTTATTATCATTATATTTTCTGTTGTATTTAATATCTCATTCAATAGTTGATGTTGATTTCTAAACTTATCTTTTTCTGATGTTATATGTCTATTTAATATCAACTGTTTAGCTATTAAAAATATAACTACAATAGATACTACAAAAGAAACCACCCTAGCTATCATTTGAGATAAAAGAGCATTTTCTATAATTTTATTTTCATCATAACCAACTATCCATGCAACAGTTTCGTTTGATAAGTTTTTAATAGGTAAAAATGTTTCAACATCTATATGACCTTGATGCTCCACATATAAAGCAAAACTCTTCCCTATTTGCATTTTATTATCAATCTCTTCTTTTTTAGGTGCTAATTTTAGTTTATTTTCAATGATACATATCTCTTTTGTGTGTATACCTCCTATATTAAGCATATAGTTATCTAATTCTGCACTTTGTTCATACTTCAATACCAAATCATCTCTTTCCCATGTTTTAGAATCAAATATGTTTTTATTTACTAAAAAATGACTATGTATATGGCTTATATGATTTAAGTACCATTGTATTCTATCACTCGAAAAAGATATCTCCATAGCACCTATATATTTATCTTCTTTATTAAATATAGGAAATGTATTTCTAAAGCCATGTGCAATTCTACCTTGAGTAAAACCTCTTATTGGTTTATGTGTTTGACTTACTATTTTATAATCTTCTCTAACATTTGTTAAATCATCGCCAAACTTACTAGGCTTGTGAACTCTTAAAAAAGATACATTATCAGGAAATACAAATTGTATTTGTAATATTCCTTGTTTTTTAGCAGTTTTGTATTGTTCTATAAGTTGAGTGTTTAGTTCTGTTCTATTTTTATGTTGTATATCTTTATTTTTATTGTAAGAGTTTTCCAATAATTTTATAGCATCTGTATTTCTTAAAATAGATTTAGAGATAGCATAAGATATATGTTTTTGAGATTCCATTAAAATATTATAATGCGTTTGTAAAATATTTAAATTATCATCTAAGACTAAATTTATTTTTCGTTCTGTATTTATTTTTGTTAAAAAATAGACTGTTGAATTCATTACTACAAAAAGTAATACTAGTGATATTATCTGTTTTGTTTTCATAAGCATATTGTAGCAAATTTATCATTAAGCCTCTTTTTTGTATGTTTTAAAATAAAGTTCTTTTTCTACAATTTTATTTTTAACTTCTTCAATTTCATTTAGTGACATTTGAGAAATTAATATAAATTAAATTGTTTTATGTTAATATTCGCTTCAAATATTAAAATCATAAGGCAATGGATGAAAAACTTAGTTATCGTAGAGTCACCTGCAAAAGCAAGAACTATATCAAAATTTTTAGGCTCAGACTATACAGTTATGGCTTCTATGGGTCATGTAAGAGACTTACCAAAATCAAAACTTGGATTTGATCCCCAAAATAATTTTGAACCACAATATATGGTATCAAGGGATAAAACAAAAGTTATTGCCGATTTAAAAAAACAGATTAAAAAAGATACAGTTATCTATCTAGCTGCCGATGAGGATAGGGAGGGGGAAGCAATTGCCTGGCACCTTATCCCTGCACTGAAAATACAAAAAAACCCTATAAAAAGAATAGTTTTTCATGAGATTACAAAACATGCAATCATGGAAGCATTAGAAAACCCAAGAGATGTAGATCAGCATCTAGTTGACGCTCAACAAGCAAGAAGAATACTTGATCGTGCTGTTGGATATAAACTTTCACCACTTATTTGGAAAAAAGTTAGATATGGTTTAAGTGCAGGTCGTGTTCAATCTGTTGCTGTTAGAATAATAGTAGATAAAGAGAAAGAGATAGAGGCATTTATCCCTGTAGAATTTTGGAAAGTAAAAACAGAGTTTAATACACCAGAATTAAAAGCAGACTTAGCAAAAATAGATGGAAAAACTGCAAAAGTAAACAATGAAGATGAAGCAAATATTATTGAAAAAAGTTGTAAGGCTGGTCAATATCTTTTAGAAAATATAGAGGAAAAAGAGAGCAAGAGAAATCCAGCACCACCTTTTACAACATCAACTTTACAGCAAGAAGCTAGTAGAAAAGCTGGGTTTGGTGTAAAACAAACTATGATTGTAGCTCAACAACTTTATGAAGGTGGAGTAAATATACCTGGTCATACTGGTGGACTTATAACATATATGAGAACAGATAGTGTAAATCTATCTTCATTTGCAACTAGTATGGCTAAAGATGTTATTGTAGCTGAGTATGGAAAAGAATATTCTTTACCAAAGCCAAGACATTATAAAAGTAAAGCAAAAGGTGCACAAGAAGCCCATGAAGCGATTCGTCCTGTAAATCTTGCACTAAAACCAAGTGATGTAAGACCTTATTTAGATAATGGACAGTATAGATTATATAGTTTAATATGGAAAAGAACAATAGCTACCCAAATGTCACAAGCAGTTGTAGCAAACACAACATATAAAATAAAAGCTGGAAAAAATGGTGAATATGAGTTCCAAGCAAAGGGAACTAAAATAGTTTTTGCTGGATTTATGAAAGCATACACAGAAGGGTCAGATGATCCAGAATCAGCACTAGATAATACTGAAAAATTTCTCCCAAATATAAAAGAGGGAACAGTTTTAAATCTTGAAAACTTAACGACTGAACAAAACTTCACAAAACCACCTGCTAGATATACAGAGGCTTCATTGGTTAAAAAAATGGAAGCTGAAGGGATAGGAAGACCTTCAACTTATGCTCCAACAATTGCAACAATACAGGCTCGTGAATATGTTATAAAAACAGAAGATAAAAAACTAAAACCTACACTTATAGGTACAGTTGTAAATGACTTTTTAGTTGAACATTTTGAACATATAGTATCTTTAGGATTTACTGCTCATGTAGAGGAAGAGTTTGATAAAATTGCAGAGGGTAAAGTTGCTTGGAATGTCGTGATGAAAGAGTTTTATGAACCATTTGTAAAAAATGTTGATGATAAAACTGAAAATGCACCAAGAGCAAAGTTTTCTGATATAAGAGATCTTGGAAACCATCCTGAAAATGATAAACCAATAACTGCAAGAGTTGGACAATATGGACCATATGTACAATGTGGTACAAAAGAGGATGAAGAGAAGCCAAAAATAGCATCTATTCCAAATAATATAAGTGTAAATAGTATCACACTAGAGGAATCACTTGTACTTTTACAACTTCCAAAAGTTTTAGGTCAATTTGAAGATGGAAATGATATCAAAGTAAATATAGGGAGATTTGGTCCATATTTACAAATAAAATCTGAATATTTTTCTTTAAAAGAGGATGATCCATATACTATAGAATTACCTCGTGCTATTGAAGTTATAAAAGAGTTAAAAGAGATAAAAGCAAAATCACTTTTAAATGATTTTCCAGATGAGGAAACACAAATTTTAATTGGTCGTTATGGTCCATATATAAAATCTAAAAAGAAAAACTATAAACTTCCAAAAGAGTTAGATGAGCAAGATATAAAAGCATTATCATGGGATGAAGTTAAAGAGATTATCAAAAACCAACCTGCAAAAGGTAGAAGAGGTGCTACAAAAAAAGCGCCAGCTAAAAAAACTACAACAAAAAGATCGACAACTACTAAAAAAACTACAACAAAAAAAGCACCTGCTAAAAAAACAACTAAAAAAGAGAAATAATAAATCTCTTTTTAGTTATATATAAATAGTCTCAAATTTAGAGACTATTTACTTGATACTATTTTTGCTAAACGGATAAGATTTTCTGACCACTTTGGATTTAACGCACTTATTGGTACTACAGAAATATTAAGCTCATTTGCTATTTGTTTTGCAATCTTATCTGAAAACTCTGGAGCTGTTAATATAGCTTGTATATTTTGTTTTTTAGCATTATTTATAAGCTTTATAATCTCTTTTGGTTTAGGTGATTTACCCTCTGCCTCTATTGGAATTTGTGTTAAATGATATTGTTTGGCAAAGTATCCCCAAGCAGGATGAAATATCATAAATTTTGCACCTCTTTTAGTATCTTTTAAAATATTTTTTATTTTTTTATCTGTATCGTCTATAGATTGTATAAATTTTCTATAATTTTTTTCATAATACTTTTTATTTATTTTATCTATCTCTACTAAATGAGTTAAAATATTTTTTGCTATTATTTTTACATTATTAGGACTTGTCCATACATGAGGATCAAAGGAATGATGCTTATCATGATCACCTTCATCCTCTTCATGATGCTTTTCATGATGTTCTTCCTGATATTCTTTTTTGTGATGTTTACGCTTTACCATCTCCATCTTTCCTATACCATTACTTATATTTAAAATCTTCATTTTTCTATTTTGATTTGCAAATTTTGGCAACCAACTATTTTCAAACTCTACACCAATTGAAAAGTATATGTCTGCTTTTGCTATATCTTTCATCTGAGATGGTTTTGGCTCATATGTGTGCGGTGAGTTACCAGGCTTTACCATCAAACTTACATTTACTTTATCTCCACCGATTGCTTTTACAAAAGTCATTTGTGGCAATACACTTACTACAGTATTTACATTTGCATACACTAAACTTCCTATTCCTAAAATAGTTATTGCTATGAGTTTTTTAAACATTTTAATCTCCTAAATTTACTGTTTTATTTTACACATTTGCGACATAGTCGCATTAATTAGTGGAAGTATAAAGTAGAAATACTTAAATGCGACTTAGTCGTATAAGTTAACAAATAATTAACAATAAAAAGGTAAAATATATCAATGAAACAATTACTAAAAATATTTTTACTGCTTACTTTTTTTCAAGTATTCTCTTTTTCTTGTACTCTATGCACTGTTCAAACACCATCTATACATGTACTAGTAAAAAAAGATATCATTGATGATAAAACATTATTCAAAATTAAATGGACATTTAACACACCATTTACAAAACAAACTATTGATAGCTATCCAGAAAAATTTGATATAAAATTTAAACTTCAAGAGATAAAAAAAAGTCTTGAGAAATATATAATTAAAAACGACTATTTAACTTATATAACATATGATATAGATAAAAAATATGTTGTTAAAAATGTATCAAGCTCAAAACTTCAACTTAAACACAATATGTTTATCTATAGCTATAGTTTTACTGCAAACTTAAATAAAAAACAAAATGAAAATTTGGATATAAAGTTTGAAGATAAGGGTAATTTTTTTATATTTAATTTTAATCAAGATAATATCATAGATAGATCAAAATCACCTCAAAATATAATTATTCAATATTTATCTAAAACATTAAAAGATATTACTAATAATATAAAAGAGTTATTGAATGATTTAGATAAGTCAAATAGTGCCATCTCATATATTTGGCTATTGTCTTTTTCATTTCTTTACGGAATATTGCATGCAATTGGTCCAGGACATGGAAAAAGTTTGATTAGTAGTTATTTTTTAAAAGATGATAGTTCACATATAAAAGCGTTGAGTATGTCAGGTTTAATAGGCGTAGTTCATACATTTAGTGCATTTATTTTAACATTGGTTATCTATTATAGTGTAGATACTTTTTTAGGTAGTTATTTTAATAATGTAGAAAAAATAGCCACAAAAATAAGTGCAGTGATAATCATAGCCATAGCACTTTACCTAATTTACAAAAAGATTATTAAAAGTAGAAATAACCATCAAAATAGTTGTGGTTGTAGTGGTTGTAAAACTCACTCTACAGATATAGGTGTGATTTTAAGTGCAGGGATAGTTCCTTGTGCAGGTACGGTTACAATTTTTATCTATACTATGAGTTTAAATATGTATTTTATAGGGTTTTTAAGTGCTGTTTTTATGAGTTTAGGTATGAGTTTGATTATCTACATCACCGCACTTCTAAGTATAAAAATAAGAGATAAAGCATCTACAAATACAACTGTAATCAAATTTTTTGAATATGGTAGTTTAGCTTTTATTTTATTTTTAGGGGTAATATTACTTATTGTATAAATTTGGTATAATATTTTTATGAATATAAAAGAGATAATAAAAAATAAAAATATAAAATTAACAACAGCTAGACTAGAATTGCTAGAGATACTAATAACTGCAAATAAACCTATATGTTATGATGATATAAAAGATAGTATTAAGATGGATAAAGCTACATTTTATAGAAATATATCAAAGTTTGTAGATGAAAAAATAATTACTAGTTTTGAATCAAATGATAAAAAAAGATATTTTGCATTTGAAACAAATATACATCCACATTTTATATGTAACTATTGTAACACTATAGAGTGTATCCATGATTTTAAAGATTTAAATTTAGAAAATCATATTATTGAAAATATAATACTCAAAGGTAAGTGTCAAGAGTGTCAAATTAACTATTAATATTCCATTAACCTAAAAGTATTATAATTTCATTATAAAAGGATTTGATGATGATAAAAGCTAACAATCTAAAAAAAGTTTATAAAACTGGTGAAATATCACTAGAAGTTATAAAAGATTTTTCACTTGATATAAATGAGGGTGAATTTATATCTTTAATTGGTCCAAGTGGTAGTGGTAAATCTACTGTATTAAATATGCTTGGTTGTCTTGACACCCCCACTTCTGGTAGTTTAAATATAGAAAGTCAAGATATAACTAAAATGGACAATACAAAATTAGCAAATTTTAGAGGTGAACATATAGGGTTTATATTTCAAAGTTTCAATCTTATTCCAGTTTTAACTGTATATGAAAATATAGAATACCCACTAATTATGATACAAAACTTAGATG
>JAYEIM010000409.1:7291-24068 GCA_034660095.1 Campylobacterota bacterium
TATCGTATAAAATTTGGAAGTATGTTTTCAAATTTTGTAAGCACTACAAATATTAGATTAAATGCGATTAATCCAAAAGATGAATTTGCAACATTACCAGCACTTACTGGAAGATTTGTTGACTTTAATGGTGAGCTTAAAAAAGGTGAGATAGTTGTACCAGAACTTTTAGCAAAAGGTATGAAAGTAAAAGTTGGTGACCCAATAGTTCTTGTAGCAAACAATAAAAGTGGTAGTGTAAATGGTATAAATCTTAAAATAGTAGGTGTATCTGAACAGATAAGTGGACCAGGTGGAAGAGATGGTTATATAAATATGGTAGATGCTAAAAAGGTTCTTCGTATAAAAGGGGTGGAGGTATCAGAGATAGTTGTAAGACTTAAAGATGTAGATATGTTACAAAAAGCTATGAAAAGTCTTCAGCCTATTTTAGGAGAAAAAAATCAAGCTGGTAAACCTAAATATGAACTACACACTTGGGCGAAACTAAGTCCATTTTACAATGTAATTAAGATGATAGATGTTATGAATATATCTATACAAGTTATTCTTATATCTATAGTTTTAATATCTATTTTAAATGTTATGATTATGAGTGTTTATGAGAGAATAAAAGAGATTGGTACAATTGCAGCTATGGGAACACCTCCTAAAACAATTGTAAAACTATTTTTAAGTGAAGGTTTGATGCTAGGTGTGTTTGGTGCTATTGTAGGGAGTATTGTCTCTATTATGATAGTATTTGGACTAAATATTGCCCAGATAAGTTATAGTTTTGGAAAACAAAGTGATCTTATACTAAACCCAACATTAAGTATATCTCAAGTTATAACAGTAAGTGTGATAGTTATATTTATATCACTAATTGCATCAATTAGCCCCGCTATTAAAGCTTCAAAACTAGATCCAGTTGAAGCTTTAAGAACAAACTAAAAAAGGAGATAAAGTGAAAAATTTAACAAAAAGTATATTAATAGTAAGTTTAATAAGTAGTGTAGCTTTTGCAGCACCAACTGCACAACAAAAATTTAACAGTGCAGATACAAATAATGATGGTGTTTTAACATCAAAAGAGTTTTATGATGATCAAGCAAGAAAAATGGAAAAGAAAATCAAAGAGGGAAAAGCGTTAAAAGGTGTATCAACAGCACCACATTTTGATGGTGTAGATGCAAATAATAATGGAAAAGTTACATTTTTGGAATATGATATTTTTCATACAAAAAGACAAAAAGAGATGGCAATTATCAAAAGTAAAGGTGGTGGAAGTGGAAAAAACTTTGAAATATTTACTAAATTTGATAAAGATGGAAATGGATGTATAAGTAAATCAGAATTTAAAGAGCTAATAAGTAGTGGAGTATTATCACAAGGGAAAGGAAAAGGTAATTAAAATGATACATTCTAAGAATTTTTTTTACAAAAAAGTATTAATCAGTTTGCTTCTAACAGGTTCACTATTTGCTGATAATCTTTTGGTTCAAGTAGATAAAAAACTAAGTCCAGGAAGTAGTGAAAGCTATAAAAAACTTATAAATATAGAACCAGATGGAACTAAAAAAGAGTTTTTAATGTATCAAGCTAAAAAAGATAGTGATAAAATGGTAGCAGTCTTTCTTAAACCTGAATCAGAAAAAGGGAGAGCAACACTAAGACTTGGTGATAATATGTGGTTATTTTTACCAGAAGTTGGACGAGCTATTCGTGTTACATCTATGCAAAGTGTTGTTGGTGGTGTGTTTAACAATAGTGATATTATGAGACTAGATTTTTCAACTGAATACGATATAGTTACACAAAAAGATAAAGGTGATACTTATAAGCTTATTGTAAAAGCAAAAAGTGAAGATATAGCATATGATAAATTAGATATGACAATAGATAAAAAATCTTTAACACCTACACAAATTGATTGTTATGGATCAACAGGAATGCTACTTAAAACTTTATACTACAAAGATTTAAAAGATTTTGGAAATGGCATATTAAGACCAGCGGTTATTGAGACTAAATCACCTTTATATAAAGGATATACTTCAATTATGGTATATGGTAAAATAACTCCAAAAGAGTTTAAAGATGAAGCCTTTACTTTAGATAATTTAGGAAAATCAGCAGATTTAAGAAGATAGAAAAGTGCAAAAGAGATAAAATGAACAAATATTTACAAATAGCTATTTTATTGCCATCTATTATCATTGCAGATGATTATTCATTTGATATGGACGAATTAGAGACTATTGAGGTAAAAAGTTATGAGTATAGTGGCTATTTAAAAGGTGAATATAAATATTTAAATAGAGATAATCAACCCAATATAGATAGCTATCTAGGTGAAGCTATGATAAATTTTAAATACTTTAAAGATAAATATACTATAAATAGTGAATTTATGGCAAATTATGAAAATATAGATAATGAAGAAGATGATTCAACTTCCATAAATCAACTATATTTAAACTATAAGCAAAATGAAAACCATATATACACAGCAGGTAAAATATCTTCAAAATGGGGAAAAGGATACTTTTTCAATCCAATAGCATTTATAGATAGAAAAAAAGATCCAAATAACCCAGAGCTTACCAAAGAGGGATATGAACTTTTAGGATACAAATACAATAAAGTTTATCAAAACTCAAACCTTAAAAACTTTGCATTAGATATGATATATTTACCTACATCTTCAACTCAAAATGATGATTTTTATAATGAAACATCAAATAATATTGCTATAAAAGCATATTTTTTATATTTTGATACTGACATTGATATTGCATATTTATATAGTGATGAGATTTCAAATAAATTTGGTATAGATTTTTCATCTAATATTGAAACAAACTTTGAAATTCATGGCGAATATGCTAAAAATGACAATGATCTCTATTCATATATTTTAGGTATCAAATACTTAACAGAAACTGATTTGACAATCACAAGTGAGTATTACTACCAAAATGAGATACTTTCCAATACAGAGCCATTTTGGGATAATAGATATTTTTTAAATAAATTTTCACAAAAAGAACCTTTTGAGATACTATACTCTAGCTTATACTTTAAAAATAGTCTAAATTTAAATGACAACTCATATCAAAATACACTTGGTACAATCTATAACTACAAAGACAATATAGCTTTTGATGTTGCTATAGGAAATAATAGTGGAAGTGATTCAAGTGAATATGGTAGAAAACCTGTAGATAAGTTTTTTACTTTTGAAACAAAATGGAATTTTTAGATGCCAAAACAACAAATAGATAAGATAAAGTTTGAAGATAATGGCTATATATTTAAATCTATTAGTTTCAATAAAAGTACAAATACACTAATAGCAAATAAATTTGATAAAAAAGAAAACTTTATAAAAAAAGTTGAAATAAAAATGGGTCAAATACCAAAAAGTGTAAAGAAAAAGCTCAACCCTTTAAAGTAAATAATCAAACTTATATAAAATTTGGTGCATCATTTGCAAAGAGTATCAAATCACCAATTTGAGTCTCTTTTACCAATAAATCTTGCATTTGTGATTTATCTTCTAATATAATTGGTTTTACTTTTGTTATCACTTTTTCTAATAACTTTGCATTTAAACTACCTGTGATAATTACCACATCAAAAACTTTTTCAACAGCGTGTGCAAACTCTACATTTGCTTCCATTGTTGATTCTACTAGTCCAGGAGTTATGATAACTTTTCTACCTTCATATGTAGATGATATTTGAACCGCTTCAAGCATCCCTTCTAAATTTCCATTAAAGCTATCATCAAGTATAAGTTTACCTGCCGTTTTACTTAAATGGAGTCTATGATCTACTGGCTTTAGATTATGAAGTGCTATTTTTATCTCATCTATACTCATACCTAAGGTTTTTGACATAAGAATTACTGATGTTAAATTTATCGCATTAAAACTACCAAGTATTGGTGCGTTGAAATGCTCTATATCTCCATCTATATTTAAATCAAACCAGATACCATTTAGATCACTTCGTGTTATTTTTAAATCATTTGGGTATTTTGTGATTGTATCATATTGTAAAATAGGTACGCTATCGTGAACGAAACCATGTACTAATTTAGGAGATTTTAATATCTCCATTTTTGTATGGATAATATTATCTAATGTTTTAAAATACTCAATATGTTGCTCTCCAACAGAACCAATAATTGCATATTGTGGTTCTATAAAGTTAACTATCTCCTCTATATCTCCTGTTTCTCTTGCCCCAGCTTCTGCAATATAAATTTGCGTATCTAGAGGTAAATCATCATTTACATCTTTTACTATTCCACCTATTGTATTTACACTTCTTGGTGTCATATAAACATTAAATTTTTTACCTAAAACTTGAAAAAGATAATTTTTAATAGAGGTTTTACCATAAGATGCAGTAATAGCAATAGTTTGTAAATCTCTAACAGTTTTTAATCTACTTTTTGCATTTGCTTTAAATCTAAGAAAAAATATTTTTTCTAATACTGTTGTGGTAATATATGTCATAAATAGTGGTAAAAATAGACCATAAATGTTCATAGAACTTGCTATTACCAATCCATCAATAGCAAATGTAATAAACAACAATATAGCTAGAAATCTTTTTACACGGGCTGTTAACACAACTGGTTTGTCTAAGTTTTTATTCCAAATAATAAAACTTGTAAGATAAAGTACATAAAAATATATATTAAAATAAAAAGGTGGAAGTATATAATAAAATATAAATGGTGTAGCAAAATATACAATATGCCATTGTTGTTTATGATGTTTAAGTATAACTCTTTGTATTTTATAATTGTACCATTGAAGGTTAGTTATCATATACCAACCCAAACTCATAACCACAACTATATGTGTAAATATATCAAAATATTCCATTATATTCTATACCTTAATTGTTTAATTTTTATTTTATCTTATCTGTAATTATATCACAAATATCATCTGCATATTTCATAAAAAAATAATGATCACCATCGTATGATCTAAAAAAGCTATTTTTTATAAGTTTATGTATTGTTTTTCCAGAGCCTAAAGTAGTTGCAGTATCTGTTTCTCCCCAAAATATTAAAGTGTTTTTTTTATACTTTGCAAAAACTTCACTAAAATCTTCATCAACTACATTTTTAAAAGTTTCATACATATTTTGACTCATATTTTCTACATCATTACTTCTTAACATCTGTGTTACTTTTGCTAGACCAAATTTATTGAATATTTTTGCCATTCTTATTGTTAAAAGTGTTTTTTGTGATTTTAGTTCAAGTATTCCTGCGGTGCTTAGTAGTATCAAATTCTTTGGTTCTAAATATGTAGCTACTTTTCCACCAAAAGAGTGTCCTGCTATTGTTATTGTATCGATACTATTATTTCGTAACAGTTGATTTAGAAAAATCTCTATAATATTTGCATAATCTTTTGTAGTTAAGATATGATTTGTTTCACTTTTTCCAAAACCTGGCATATCAATATAGATATGTCTAAAATCTTTTAATCCATCAGAAAAAGCATTTTTCATCACCTCTTTATTTGAACCCCATCCATGTAAAAAAACTATAGTATTTTCTTTGCTGTTATTTAATATCTCATAATTAATATCAAATAATTTGTCGAAATAATCTATTCTTTTTATTGCCATTTCTACTTTACCAAACCTTTTAAATCCAAATAAAACACTGTGCCAATATCTATTTGAGAATCTATTTTTAAATCAATTTTATACTTATCACAATATGATTTTATAATATTTAACCCAAGCCCTACTCCGTTGCTTAAACTATTTTCTTGATAATATTTATCAAAAATATGGAAAAGATTTTTGGTATCTATCCCTATACCTGTATCACTAATTTTAAGAATTGAGCCATCAATTGATATTGTTATTTTACCATTAGGTTTATTGTATTTTATTGCATTTGAGATAAGATTATCTATAACCTTTTCAAATCCATTCTTATCTGTATTTATTGTTAAAGATGAACTAATATATTTTAGTTCAATATCCTTTTTTATATCTATAAACTTATCGCAACTTTTTAAAACAACTTCATCTATATCAAATACCTCTATACTTACATTATCTATCTGCTCTTTTATACTATATTCCATCTGGTTATATAAATTAAGTAGATTATCACAAGAGTGTTCTATTCTATTTAATCTATCAATATTTTTAATATCTTGCTCTTTTTTTTGTAAAAGCTTTGTATTCATCTGTATTGTAGCTACTGGAGTATTTATCTCATGAAGTGTCTCTTTTATAAGTGATTGTATCTCTTTCTCACTTCTAAATAATGGTTGCAAAAGTTGGTTACTTAAAAAATAATACAAAATTGCAGAAAAAAGAAGTAGCACAAAAGTTATGGGAAAAAATGTATCTTTATTAAATCCAAATTGTATTGTTAAAAAATTGTTTAAAATCAATACTAAAAGTACTGTAAATATTACAATAATTATATTTGATATTAAAAAATCACGCTGTTTATTATTCATCTTGCTCAATAGTTTATCTTATAGCCAATATTTTTTATATTTGATATTTTGAATACAGATTCATCTTTAAAAAGTTTTTTGATATTATTTACATAAACTCTAATTGAACCATCACTATAGTGTTCATTACTTCGCCAAAGTTTTTCTATAATCATACCTTTTGTAACAATACTATTATTATTTTGATAGAAAAGTTCAAATAGCTCTAACGCTTTGAAACTAAATTTTATAATTTTTCCTGCTATTTTTACCTCTTTTATATCTATATTAAACTCTACATCTCCAATAGTAATAAGTGTATGTTTTTTTAATCTTTTAACAATAGAGTTAATTCTTAAAATTAGCTCATCCATATCAAATGGTTTTGTCAAAAAATCATCAGCACCATTTAAAAATCCATTTTTTAATGTCTCTTTATCTTTGTATGATGTTAAAAAAATTGTAGCTGTTTCATCACCACTAGTTCTAAGTTCTTTTAAAAGGTCAAGTCCATTTATATCTGGAATATTTATGTCTAAAAGATAGATATCATAACTATTTTCATATGTTAAGTCCAAAAGGGTATTTGAATTTTCAACATGTGTAATATTAAAATCTCCAAACTCTTCTAGATAGTCTATTAAACTTAAAGCAAATAGCTCATCATCTTCAAGTAGTAAAATTTTTATCATCTATTTTGTAAATTCTTTATAATTTTGTCTTACAACATCATAAGCTACAATTGAAACTGCATTTGATAAGTTTAGACTTCGTTCCCCATTTACCATAGGTATATTTATACAAGTATCTTTGTTTTTATTTAATAACTCTTCTGGAATTCCAGCATCCTCTCTTCCAAAAAATAGATAATCATTATCTTGATATTTTGGTTCAAAATAATATCTTTTAGTTTTAGTTGTAGCAAAAAAATGTCTTGAAGATGGTGGATTTTTACTATAAAAATCTTCTAAATTTTCATATTCATACCACTTTAATCTATCCCAATAATCAAGACCTGCTTTTTTAACTGCTTTTTGTGTAATTTCATCTCCCCATCCATAAGGTTTGATAAGATGTAGTGTACCACCAATAGCAACTATTGTTCGTCCAATAGTCCCTACATTTCCACTTGTTCTAGGTTCTATTAATACTACATTGATGTTCATTATAGTATTACCGTTTTATTTCCATAGATAAATACTTTGTCTTTTAAAACCAAATCCAAAGCATTTGACAATACAACTTTTTCCACATTTCTACCTGCATCTCTCATATCTTCCCAAGAGTAATTATGATCAACTCTTGTAATATCTTGTGCAATAATTGGACCTTCATCTAAATCATCAGTAACCCAGTGAGATGTTGCACCAATGATTTTTACACCTCTTGCATGTGCTTGTTTGTATGGGTTTGCCCCTATAAATGCAGGTAAAAAACTATGATGAATATTTAAAATTTGTTTTGGAAAAGTTTTAACAAAGTTTGGTGTTAATATTCTCATATATTTTGCTAAAACTACTAACTCATAATTATACTTTTGAATTGAATCTATTATCAACTTTTCATGCTCTTCTCTTGATAGGTTTTCATGAGATATATATTCAAATGGTATATCAAATTTTTCTACTAAATTTCTTAAACTATCTCTATTTGAAACAACAGCTGTGATATGTGCGTCAAGGTCACCAGCTTTATGTTTAATAAGTAAATCACCCAAACAATGCATCTCTTTTGTAGCAAGTATAACAATATCTTTTTTCTTTTTTTGAGTAAGTTTTATAATTGAGTTTTCTGGTAAAAACTCTTTTAAATCTTTAATTATATTTTTTTCATTAATAGTACCACTAATAACAGTTCTCATAAAAAATTCATTGGTTTCATTATCTACATATTCAGAGTTTTTTTCAATATTTAAATCATATTCAAATAATATCTTTGATATGTTGTAAACTAACCCTTTTGTATCCTTAGTTTCTATTAATAATCTATATTCTTCCATCTTATCACTTTATAATTTGTATTTATTTTATTTGTTATAACTTTTATAATATCATAAATTTAGTTTAATTATTATAAAATATAAGTATGATAAAAGTTATATTATTTTTATGTATATTGGCAAATACTATTTATGCAAATACACAAAATATCAAAGAGTTACAAATTGCATTTCAAAAAAATGTAATTGAGATAAATGTATTTAGAAAAAGGTATCAAAAGTATATCACAGCTAAGTGTGGTGACAATCTTGAATGTATAAAGTCAAAAATTAATAGATTAAAATCATGGGATACTGTTCAAAATGACTCTCCGTTAAAGTACATGTTTGACAAAAAAAAATCAATAGTTAAGTATGATGACACTTATTGGAATCAACTTTTAAATAAACTAAAATCTAAACAAATAGATCTAAACTCAACTCAATTTGTAAGTATAATTGATCTTGAAAATCAATTTTATATACTAACTTTGTGGGATAAAGATACAGAACAATTTAACTATATTGGAAAAGATTTGATATCTAGTGGAAATATGCATAGAGAATCTGAAATAAAATTTGGGGAAGATCATTATCTAAAAACACCTGCTGGAGTATTTGAAAGTCAAATAGGATGGAGATCTGATGGAAAATATAGTGACGATAATATAACTCAAGGGTATGGTGTAAAAAATAGATATGTATTTTATTTTGGAAAGCAAGATACTATAAGATATAACACTTTTGATAAAGAAAAAAATAAAATATATGACCCTGACAAATGGAATCTAATAACTGATAAGTTAGATTTTGCTGTCCACTCTCATAAGTCATCAAAGCCAATGGGTGAACCAAATTCACATGGTTGTGTTAGAATGAGTGATGAGTTAAATAGGTTTCTTGACAACAACTTAGTGCTTCATAAAAATATGTTTATAGAAGATAAGTGGCTAAATAAATACACAAAGAGTCCAGATAACCCTAAAAATTATAAATTTGCTGGAAAATATCTAATAGTACTAGATAATATTTAAGTGAAATGTATAATAAATTATGTTATGATAAAAGAAATGGAGTAAAAACTTTATGATAAATGAAGATGATAGCATACACATAATAGATATGGATAGTTTTGAAAGTGATGATTTAGAAACTATTTTACATAGAATTCTTGGTTATGTTAAAAAAACAACCAATTGTGATGCAGGTAGTGTTTATTTAAGAGATGGTGATGATTTAGTATTTCATATATTCCAAAATAACTCTTTCTCGTATGAAACTATTTTTAATCTCCAAAAACCCTTAAAAAAACTTAGATTCCCAATATGTGAAGATACAGAAACTATTGCTGTAGAATCATATCTAAAATCAAAAGTTATAGTTGTAGATGATATTTATAAACAATCAGATTTTTGTTTTGAAACATCTAAAAAATTTGACAAAGAGTTTAACTATAGAACTAAATCAATATTAACAGCTCCATTAATGGATGCAAATAGTAAAGAACCAATTGGTGTAATACAGCTTATAAATAAACAAGATGGAGATAAATTTATCCCATTTACAGAAGAAGATGAAGAGTTTATAACACTATCTAGTTATCTAATGGTTCTTAGTGTTTTATGTACTAAAAAAAATATGTCAGAAATAAAACTACTAAATACAGAGCTTGAAAGAAATGTTACTCAAAGAACTCATGAACTAGAGGAAACACAAAAAAAACTTATCGAACAAATCAACAGAGACCCAATGACAAACCTCTACAATAGAAGATATTTCAATGAAATTATAGATAAAATTTTCCCTATACTTCAAAGAGGTGAAACTATGATGAGTTTGGTTATGGTGGACATTGATGACTTTAAACAGATAAATGATACTCATGGACATGCTGTTAGAGATGTAGTTATAAATTCACTGGCTGACATATTTAGAAATATACTTAGAAATAGTGATATCTCTATTAGATTTGGTGGAGAAGAGTTTTTACTGCTCTTAACAAATACAAATTTAGAAAACAGTTTAAAAATTTCTGAAAAACTAAGAAAAAATGTTGAAAAATTATCTATAAAAGTTACTAATACAGAAGATATAAAGTTTACTATTAGTCTTGGTGTTAGTGAAGTAAATAAAAATGATAATAACATAGATGAAGTACTTATTAGATCAGACAAAGCATTATATGAAGCAAAAAGTGAAGGAAAAAATCAAGTTTGCTATAGATAGCTTCAATAAAAAAACCTCTTAGCTAACTTTTATCAATCATACATAGTTACATTTAATTCACAAATTGTCTAAGACAATTTGTGGTATAATCGCGTATTAAAATTAGGGAAAATACTATGAGTGATAAATACAATCCAAAAGATGTAGAAGACAAATACTATAAATTATGTGAAGATAGAGGATATTTTGAGATAGATGGAAATAAGTCTATTCAAGAACTCGATGCTAATGGAAAACAAAAAACTTTTTCAATAATGATGCCACCACCAAATGTAACAGGTAGTTTACATATTGGTCACGCACTTACATTTACTTTACAAGATATTATTACAAGATATAAAAGAATGGATGGTTATAAAACTTTATGGCAACCAGGGACTGACCACGCAGGGATTGCAACTCAAAATGTAGTTGAAAAACAATTATTAGCTGAAGGTACTACAAAAGAGGAAATTGGTCGTGAGAAATTTCTTGAAAGAGCTTGGAAACAAAAAGAAACAAGTGGTGGAAATATAGTTCATCAAATGAGAAAGCTTGGAGTTACTCCAGCTTGGAAAAGGGAAAGATTTACATTAGATTCTGGACTTCATGAAGCTGTAAAAGAAGCATTTGTAAAGCTTTATGATGAGGGTCAAATATCTCAAAATAATTATATGGTAAATTGGTGTACTCATGATGGTGCATTAAGTGATATTGAGGTTGAGCATGAAGAGGTAAATGGTAAATTTTATACTATGGTTTATAAGTTTGCTGATGGTTCAGGGGAACTTGAAGTTGCAACGACACGACCAGAAACTTACTTTGGAGATACTGCTATTATGGTACATCCAAATGATTCAAGATATACAGATATTGTTGGAAAAGATGTACTTTTACCTTTAACTGATAGAAAAATCAAAGTTATTACAGATACTCATGTTGATATGGAATTTGGAACTGGTGTAGTTAAAGTTACTCCTGCTCATGACCAAAACGATTATGCTGTTGGTAAAAGACACAACTTAGAGTTTATAAAAGTATTTGATGAAAAAGGTATTTTAAATGAATATTGTGGAGAGTTTGCTGGACTTGAAAGATTAGAAGCTAGACCAGTTATTGTAAAAGCTTTAGAAAATGCTGGATATATTGTAAAAATAGAAGAGCATATTCATCAAGTAGGACACTGTTATAGATGTAAAAATATTGTTGAGCCTTTTATCTCTACACAATGGTTTTTAAGCAATGAGATGGCACAACCTTCAATAGATAAAACAAAAGCACATAACAACTTTCACCCTAAACATTGGATAAATAGTTATACTGCTTGGATGGATGAACTTAGACCTTGGTGTATCTCAAGACAACTTTGGTGGGGACATAGAATCCCTGTATTTGATTGTACAGAAAGTGGATGTGGTCATCAATGGGCTGATAAAAATGATAATCCAGAATCTTGTCCAAAATGTTCAAGTAAAAATATAGTTCAAGACCCAGATGTACTTGATACTTGGTTTAGTAGTGCTTTATGGGCTATGTCACCATTAGGTTGGGGAAATAATGGCGAGTTAAAAGAGCTATACAACGATAGCGATATGGAAGATTTTTATCCAAATTCATTGCTTATAACTGGATTTGATATTATGTTTTTCTGGGTAGCTAGAATGATGATGATGGGTGAACATTTTACAAAAGAGTTACCATTTAAAGATATCTATATGCACGCATTAGTTAGAGATGAACATGGTGCTAAGATGTCAAAATCAAAAGGGAATGTAATCGATCCACTTGATATGGTTGAAGCTCACAGTGCTGATATTATTAGATTTACTTTAGCTTATTTAGCAGTTCAAGGTAGAGATATAAAACTAGGTGAGAAAAACTTAGAACAGTTTAGAAATTTTACAAATAAATTATACAATGCTACAAACTTTTTACAACTAAATGTAGATACTTTTAAAGATTTACAAGAGATAGAAGTGGTAACTCCACTTGGACTTTATATGCAAAGTAGATTAAGTGTTGCTATTGAGAAGATGAGAAAAGAGTTAGATACTTTTAACTTTAGTGATGCTGCGAAAACTTTATATAACTTTGTATGGAATGAATTTTGTGATTGGGGTATTGAGTACAGTAAATCTAGTAAAGATAGTATCGTAGAACTTGGTGCAATTTTTAAAGAGACACTTAAAATGATAAGTCCAATTATGCCGTTTATTGCTGACCATTTATATCATAAATTAAGTGGAACAACAATTGAAGATGGTGAATCTTTAATGATAAATAACTTTCCAAAAGATATAAAAAGAGATATTGAAGCAGAAGATATGTTTGCTATAATTGAAGAGGCTATTACAAGTTTAAGAAGAGCAAAAGTTGTTATTGATATGGGTAATAGCAAGATAGCTAAAGCATATATAAAACTAGATGTTAATATCAATACAGATGTTGCCAAGCCGTTTATAGAAAAACTAGCAAAGGTTGAAAATATAGAATTTGTAGATGCAAAAGTTGATAATAGTATCACTGATGTAAGTGATAACCTTGAAGTTTATCTCCCTACAGGTGAAATAGATATGACACCAATTATAAACAAACTTACAAAACAAAAAGAGAAGTTAGAAAAAGAGATTCAAAAATTAACTGGAATGTTATCAAATGAAAAATTTGTAGCAAATGCAAAACCTGAAGTTATAGAAACTAATAAAAAAGGTTTAGAGGATGCTACAAATAAATTGGCAAAAGTAGAAACAGAGCTAAATAGTTTACAATAATGAATAATTTATCTAAAATTTGGATTTTAGTCTTTTTTATTTTATTGATAGTTATTTATATAATTGTACAACTCACTTCCCCCGTACCAAAAAAAGAAATCACTCTAGCTACAGGGGCTATTGGAAGTGATAGTTATGCCTATGGACTCTCTTATCAGGCATTATTAAAAGAGGAAGGGGTGACTTTAAAACTTATTCCAACACAAGGATCTCTTGATACTGTTGGATACTTAAATACAAAAAAAGCAGATATTGGATTTGTTCATAGTGGAGTTTTACTAAACCAACGGGAATACAACTTTGAATCACTAGCAACAGTTTACAATGAACCATTATGGATTTTTTATAGAAATGATGGTTATGATATGAATTATATCATTGAAGCTACTGGTAAAAAAATAGGTATAAGCATTACTAATGATGGTACATATGATCTAACAAACAAATTATCTACTCAAAATAAGCTCACCAAAAATGTTGAGTCTTCATATATTTATGACAAACAAGCCCTGAATCAATTAAAAGATAAAAACATAGATATTTTTATAACATTAGCAACATTAGAAAATCAGTATATTCAAGAATTACTCGAAGATCCCAATATCGAAGTGATGCATATAAAAAGAAGAGAAGCGTACTTACAGCAATTTGAATACTTAACATCCTTAGATTTATATGAAGGTAGTATAAACTTATATAAAAATATACCCTCTAAAAATACAAAAATATTAAGTACTACACAAAACCTTGTTTCAAACAAAAATATACCTGATGAACTCATAAGAATATTTCTTAAAAAAGTAACTTCTATACATGGTCAGTTGTCTTTAAAACATATTGATACTGAAGTAAATGAAGAAGCCAAAATATATATAGAAAATGGCGAAACTTGGCTTGAAACAGTTTTTCCATACTGGATAGCATCAAATATAGATAGACTAAAACTTTTTATTATACCCTTAATCTGGTTGATAATTCCATTATTTAAAAGTATTATTCCTCTGTATATTTTTACAATTCGATCGAAAATCTTTAAGTGGTATGGAAGATTAGAGCAGTTAAATAAAAGATTAAAAGATAAAAATGAATCTTTAGATATAATTATAGATGATTTAAAAATACTTAAAAATGATATAGAATCAAAAACTAAGGTACCTTTATCTTATATGGGTGAATATTATAATCTTATCGTCCACATAGAACTTCTCGAAAATAAAATACACACACTAAATACAAAAAAGGAAACAAATGTATGATAAAACAATACAACTACTAAAAGATAATAAGCTTTTAAGAATAATTGATGAGCCATTAGATATATATCTTGAAATTCCTCACATTGCATACATAGAGGTAAAAAAAGAGGATAGTAAAGCTTTGTTATTTACAAATCCAGTAGATAAAAAAAATAATAAAACATTTGATACTCCTGTATTGATGAATGTTTTTTGTTCACCTAAAGCAGTTGAACTTTTCATTGGTGATGGTGATAAAATTGCAAAAGAGATAGAGAATCTTCTTAAGATGAAACCACCAGAAGGTTTTATGAACAAACTTGCTATGTTTGGTCAACTTTTTTCTTTAAAATCAGTATTTCCTAAAAGATTAAGTTCTAAAGGTGAATGTCAGCAAGTAATTAAATTAGGAAAAGATGCAAAGTTAAGTGACTTACCTATTCTTACAACTTGGGAGCAAGATGGTGGACCATTTATAACTATGGGGCAAGTTTATACTACAAGTTTAGATGGAAAGATGCACAATGTTGGTATGTATAGACTTCAAGTATATGATGATCAAACTTTAGGTATGCACTGGCAGATACATAAAGATTCAAATCATTTTTTTACAGAATATAAAAAAGCAGGTAAAAAAATGCCAGTTTCTATAGGAATTGGCGGTGATCCTATGTATATTTGGTGTGGACAAGCTCCATTGCCTATTGGTGTATTTGAACTTATGCTTTATGGATTTGTTAAAAAAGAAAATGCTCAACTTGTAAAGTCAATCACCAATGATATTTATGTACCAAAAGATGTAGATTTTGTTATAGAAGGATTTGTTGATCCAGAAGCGATAAGAATAGAGGGTCCTTTTGGAGATCATACAGGATACTATACTTTAGAAGAGGAGTACCCTTTTATGGAGGTAACAGCAATAACTTCTAAAAAAAGCCCTACTTTTGCTGCAACTGTTGTTGGGAAACCACTTTTAGAAGATAAATATATGGGTCATGCAACAGAGCGAATATTTTTGCCACTTTTACAAACAACTGCTCCAGATTTATTAGATTATTATATGCCAGAAAATGGTGTATTTCACAATTTAATTATGGGTAAAATTAAAACAGCATATCCAGGGCATGCTCAACAAATAATGCATGCTTTTTGGGGTGTAGGGCAGATGAGTTTTGTGAAACATGCTTTATTCGTAGATCAAGATGCTCCAGAGTTACCAAGCAATGAAGTTATACCTTATATGTTAAATAGGTTTTCAACAGAAAATATACTAATTACAAAAGGTGTAGTTGATGCACTTGATCACTCTAGTCCAAAATTTGCAGTTGGTGGAAAGCTAGGTATTGATTTTACAGGTGAGGAGATAGATGAACTTGGCATTGAGATACTTGAAGACAAAGTATTATTAGAAAAAATGCAAAAAATTTCTACAAATAATGCTATAAAAGGTTTAAAACAATATTTCACAGATACAAAATCACCAATTGTAGTGATATCTGTAGATAAAAATAGAAGTCAAAAATATTTAATTGATGAATTAAAATCACTTTTTTCACATATTAAAATATTAGCTATAGTAGATGAAAAAAACAATGAGTTAAATAATCCTTATATGCTTGTCTGGAGAGTTGTAAATAATATTGATAGTAATAGAGATATTTATATAGATGGGCAGACTTTATGTATAGATGCTACAAATAAAAATAGTCATGACAACTTCCAAAGAAGATGGCCAGATGATGTTGTATGTACTGCTAGCGTTGTAGAGGACTTAAGAAAAAGAGATATTATAGATATAGATGATAGTTTTATAAAATATTGGGGATTAATTTAAATATCAATTTATAAATAAAATTAACCATAAAAAAAGGGTCGCTATTTTTAGCAACCCTTTTTTAGAATTAAAAATAAAATTATTTATTTTTCATCGCTTCTCTATAACCGATATCATAAGCTTGTTTATTAATCTCATGTACTTTTGCAGGTACTTTAGAAAGCATCACTTCTTTTAAAAGATCTTTATCTACAGCTTCTACAAGACAGTTAGCAACACCTAGTGCGATAACTGATTGAGTAATAACATTACCAACTTCCTCTTTAGCAAGTGTAATG
>JAYEIM010000410.1:0-5982 GCA_034660095.1 Campylobacterota bacterium
GGACCTGTAAATGCTACTGCTAATCTTTTATTATCATTATTCATAGGCAACATTATATCTAATATATGTTAAAATGATAAAAATAAAAGGGATAAATATCAAGAAGTTTATATATAGTTATTTTATATTAATTATTTCAATGACACTATTTACAATAGTACATTTTAATACAAAAAATATATCAAATCACAATATACAAATAGATAACTTTACAAAAGTGACAAAACTCCCTAATATTGTAAAATCTGTATTATATTTTGAATCAAGATTTTTGGAGTATGATGATTATTCTTACACTTTATATCCAAGCTTGAAAGTACCAAGTTATATGAAGTTTGCATATGAATAATTTTACTTTTCTAAACTTTGTATTGTTACAACTATATACAAATAAATCAAAACATTTTTCAATATTTATAATATCAACAATTTTAATTATGGTTTTAAGTTCATTTCTTTTTATAACAAATTCAATATCAAAAGATATGAAAACAGTAGTAGATAATCAAGCAGATTTTATACTTCAAGGTATAGTTGCAGGTAAAGTTGTAGATACTCCATTAGAGTTGGTTGATGAAATTATATCTATAAATGGTGTTACACAAGCATCACAAAGGGTTTATGGAAAACATTTCTATGAACCAGCGGAACATTATTTTACAATTGTTGGTATAGATTTATACGATAAGCAAATAGTCTCAAATTTAAAAAGTTTTGTAAAAAATATAGATATAGATAAGTTTTTATCAAAGCAAAATATGCTTATAGGTTCAGGTGTAAAAAAGTTTTTAAACGAATATGCATATTTTGACTATTATAACTTTAGACCACCAGATAAAAGTTTTGAAAAAGTATATATATATGATATGTTTGAGAATGAAACTGATATAGTTAGTTCTGATATGATTATTATGGATATCAATTTAGCTAAAAAGATACTTGGTATAGATGAAGATTATAGTACAGATATATTGTTTAATGTACCAAATATAGATGAACGAGAAACAGTAAAAAATAAAATAAGAGCAAGACATTTTGATATAAGAATTATTGCTAAAGAGGATCTACTTAGAGGTTATGATGGTTTTTTAAACTATAGATCCAGTGTTTTTATGATTTTATATCTTATTGTTATATTGACTTTTATATTGATCATTTACCAAAGATATTCATATATAAATAGTGTAGATAAAAAAGAGATAGGTGTTTTGCGAAGTTTAGGTTGGAGCATAAACAGGGTGATTAGATTGAAAATAGTTGAAAATTTGATCATATTTATTGGTTCATATATATTGGGTGTAAACTTAGCATATATTTTTGTATTTATATTTGATGCTCCACTTTTAAGTAGTGTTTTTCTTGGTTTTTCAAATCTATCTAACAATACACAGTTTACTGCCGTAGTTGATATATCTAGTTTATCTTTGATTTTTCTATTTTTTATTGTACCTATTATAGCTGCTATTCTTATTCCTGTATGGAAAATATCTATAATAGAACCCTATGAGGCTATGAGATAATATGATCAAAATAGAAAAATTAAATAAAATATTTAATGAAAATAAACCAAATCAGTTTTATGCCTTAAAAGATATAAACCTTCATATAGATAAAAATGAAGTTATCATTTTAAAAGGTGTAAGTGGGAGTGGTAAATCAACACTTTTATCTATTATTTCAAGTTTTATGAAGCCTACAAATGGATTAGTAGTGGTAAAAGGTGAACATATAGCTAAATTACCAGATAAACATATCTCCAATTTTAGACTTAATAATATTGGTTTTGTATTTCAATCTTTTAATCTATTTGATCAATTAACAGTAGAACAAAATATCATAGCATCGCTTATCCCAAAAGAATATACACAAGAGATATGTGATAAAAAAATAGATGATGTCTTAAAACTTATAAATATATTTCATAAAAAAGGTCAAACTATATCAAATTTGTCTGGTGGAGAGAAGCAAAGAGTTGCTATTGCTAGGGCTTTGGTAAATGAACCAGATATTATATTGTGTGATGAACCCACAGCTGCATTAGATTATGATAACTCATTGATATTTATAGATATTATTGAACAGTTACAAAAACTAGGGAAAACAATTGTTATAGCTACACACGATACTATATTTAATGATTTAAGTATTGATTGTAGAGTTATTGATATAAAAAATGGTGAAATATAATTTTGAGTACTGATATACTTTTATCAAATGAAGTGATTATATTTCTTTTTATCGAATCTATACTATTATTCACACTATTTATTGCAATTTATTTTATAGTTGCTATACTAAAAAATTGGAATTTTAACTCCACCACATCAGCCCAATATCAACTTGAAAAACAATCTTATTTAGTAACAGTTATAATATATTTTACACTTATAGTTAAAATATTTTTAGTGCCATACTTTACATATACAGTAGATATATTATCTGCAATAGTCCCTGGTGCTATGTGTGGAGCTGGAGTTATTAGTTCAAATGATTTTGGTGAAAATCTATTGGTTTTAAAAATTATCTTGCTTTTTTTTATATCATTTTGGTTGATTATAAATAAGCTTGATATTGAAAAAAAGAATTTCCCATATTTAAAAAAGAAATTTTTATTTTTTATAATTATATTTTTATTTATAATTTTAGAGTTTACCCTTGATATTTTATATTTTACAGATATCTCAACACTATCTATTGCTACATGTTGTTCCGCAATTTATAGCTCAGATGGTTCTATAAATCCTTTGCCTTTAGGATTAAATTTAAATAGTTTATTGATTTTATTTTATCTATTGTATATAATGATTTTGATTTCAAATATTAAACAAAATCAATATTTAAGTGCATTGTTAAATGTATCTTTTTTATATATATCTTATTATGCTATTTTGTATTTTTTTGGTACTTATGTATATGAGCTTCCAACTCATCATTGCCCTTTTTGTATGTTGCAAAAAGATTATAGTTATATTGGATATGTTATATTTATAACACTTTTTTTAGGAACATTTTTTGGAATAATTAATTTTATATTAACTATTTTTACAAAAGGTTTAATTGTAAAGTATTATAAATATTCAAATATATTTAATACTTTGTTTGTTTTGACATGTAGTTTATATGTTGTTAGTTATTATATTAGAAATGGGGTATTTTTATAAGTATAGTACAATTTTATATTAAACTATTGGTAATGTTATTTTAAATACAGCACAGCTATACAAAGTATTTTCTATCTCAATATCTCTATTTTCAACAGTTAATTTACCATTAAAATGTTTAGTGATAATTTCATGAGTCATATATAGTCCTATACCAGTACCTTGTGACTTGTGTTTTGTAGTAAAATAAGGCTCAAAAATATTTGCTTTAATATTTTTGGGTACACCACCACCATTGTCTATTATATCAATAAATAGATTTTTATCATCATGATTAACTTCAATTTTTATAAACTTTTTATCGGCTTTATCTAGCTTTATAAGTTGATCTTTTGCATTGTTTAGTATATTTAGTATAGCTTGAGTTAACTCATTTTGTAAGCCAGTTAACATAATTTCTACATCTGGTTTAAATTCTAAATTGATATCATGACTTTTCAGGCTAGAGTGTATAAGTGTGATGTTTTGATTTACTACTTTGTTTATTTCAAATCTAACTTTCTCTTTGTTGCTTTTAAAGAAATCTCTAAAATCATCTATAGTTTTAGACATATACGCTGTTTGCTCTACAATTGTATCCATAGATTTTACAAGAGTTTTATCATCATAAATACCAAATTCTTTTTGTGCTGTTATTCCAGATGCAACTGTACTAACAACACTTAGTGGTTGTCTCCACTGATGAGCTATATTTCCAATCATCTCACCCATAGATGCCATTTTTGACTGTTGATGCGATATTCTTTCGTGTTGTTTTTCATGTTCTATTAGTTTTTTTATCTTTTTTTCATAATAACTAAAGGCATATATAACTATAAGTGAAATTATAAGAATTAAAATTAATTGATTAAAAATAGATAACTTAATCATATTATAATATATATTAGTATCTGCTGTTGTATTTGTCGCTATTATAATTTTACAATTAATTTGACCATCATAAGCTAATAAATTATAAATAAATGAGGTGTAATGTTCATTGTTATGTTCAAAGTGATTATTTTTTAATATATTATCTAAAGTTAAATTTTTAAAGAAATTGTTATCATCATCTAATATGTTTTTATTGACTAATACGGCAGATTCAATATAATTTGATACAGATGTTAAGTCGTCTATGAATAATTTTGGATCTATACTATATTCTAATAACCCATAATAGTCACTACCATAAACAATTGGAATATCCAATCTATATGTCATAGCATATACTCCAACTTCAAAACCATACTTTGCCCTTTTATGTTTATTTACATATTTTACTATTGGACGAATTGAGGTTAAATCATCGCCATATTTTTTTGGCTTATGTGCTCTATATATAGATATATTATTTTTTGAAATAAGATGTAAAGTTTTTGTATATTTATTTTCTTTTTTTAATATTCTAAACATAGTATTCATCATAGATTTAAGTTTATCTCTATCATTTGATAAAATAGCATCTTTGAATTTTGCATTATTATATATAATATTTCTAATTCTTGCAGATAATTGTTTTCTAAAAAATATTATTTTACCATCAATCATCTGTTGCATTATCTCAAATGATTGTTTATGTTTAGTCTCAATATACTCTTTTTGTTTTATTCCGTTGTAATATGTTGATATACTTAGTATCACAAATATTGAAAAAACAATAGTAAAAATTATTTTATTTTTATTCATATATTATTGTATCCAACTATTTTAAAAACTTGCCCATTCATCATCAGTTTTATTTTCATCTATTTTTTTTATATTTTTTGATTGAGAATCTTTTTTTAATAGTGTTTCAACTTTTCTTTTTTCATCTTTATTATAAGATAAATCAATTGATTCTTTTCTTCTTTTCAATAAATCTTTACCTATAAACTCTTGACTTTGTGCTTTTTGAACTATCTGTTGTGCCATACTATTTGTTTGTTGTGCTATTGTATTTGATTGGCTAGCTACAGAAGCATTTTCTTGAGTTCTACTATCTAAACTATTGATATTTTCATTTATATTCTCTATACCTGCTTGTTGCTCTTTACTTGCAACTGTAACATTGTCAATCAAATCCATAGTTTTACCAATACTCTCATTGAGATTTGTATATCCATCTATCATATTAGTTACAATTTTTTTACCAGTGTTTGATTTTGTTGTTGCATTTTCAACTAATGCTTTTATCTCATTTGCAGCTTCTGCTGAACGACTTGCTAGATTTCTCACCTCTTGAGCAACAACTGCAAAACCTTTTCCAGCTTCACCAGCAGTTGCAGCTTCAACTGCTGCATTAAGTGAAAGAATATTTGTTTGAAATGCAATCTGATCAATAATACTAATAGATTCATTTATGGCATTTACTTGAGTATTTATATCTTCCATTGCTGTAACTGTTTGATTTGCTAGTGTTTGACCTGTATCTACAGATGTTCTTACATCAGTAGCAAATTGGGCCATTTTAATAGTATCTTGTGTATTTTTTCTAATATTTTTAGTAATCTCTTCTAAGGATGCGGCTGTTTCTTCCAATGAACTTGCTTGTATATTTGAAGAATCCGCCAATCCATCTACTTTTGAAGCTAAATCATTTGAACTATCTTCTAGTGCATAACCATTTTTTATATTATCTACTAACATATTTGATATAACGCTACCTAATGAGTTTACACCATTTAGAAGATCTTTTATCTCCCCTTCACAGTCGATTTTATTTTGTGTTGTAAATTTATTTGATTCAAACTCTTTAAATGTTGTTAATATAACTTTTATATGATCTTGTAAATTATCTAACATAGAGTTGAAGTTTGATTTTAAAGTATTAAGTGTTTCATCATCACTAATAGAAGTTATC
>JAYEIM010000411.1:0-5977 GCA_034660095.1 Campylobacterota bacterium
AAGTTCATATATTGTCCAATTTATTTAATAACTCTTGATAATCTCTATTATCTATATATCTAGTTGTTGCATAATATACCAAAGCATATTTTATATACTCTTTAAAATCATCATATTTTATATCTAAACCATAGTAAAAGAGTAGGGTGTTTAACTTTTCATTGTTTAATATATCATCATTAAAACACCAAGATATCACTACAACAGCTAGTTCAAATTTAAAATCACCATTACAAGCTTCTGTAAAATCATATACACCACTTAGTTTATTGTCCTTAAATTTTACATTATCATAAAAAATATCCCCATGAATAATTCCGTCGTTTGTTAAGTTTATATCTATATTATCAAAATATTTTTTTAGTATTATATTATTAGCTTTATCTATTAACTTTTTTAAATATGAGTGACTATATATATTTATATTTGTAGATTCTAAATTCTTTGATATATTGTGAAATTGTTTTAAAAATAAGCCAACTTGCTTGATATGCACCAATGTTGACTTTTCTATACTTATACCATCTATTTGTGTCGATATTGCTATGTTTTTATTGTCTAATTTAAATATATCTATTATTTTTGGTACTTTTAAAGTATCCAATTTATTTAATAGTTTTTGTTCGTTTATTATAGTTTCTAATAAGGTATTTTCATATAGTTTTAATACAAAAGTATTTCCAAGTAAATATACACTATCTGTGTTTCCATTTGATGTTTCTATTAAATTGTATTTTTGATATTTTAAAGGAAGTTGCTCTTTTTTTATTTTGGTTTTAATCCCCATTTGTATCGTTTTCTAAAAGTTTAAAGTAGCTATGACCTATAAATATTATATAAAATATTGCTATAAAAAATGCAACAAAAGGGATAAGTGAAATGGTATATAAAAATATTGTTTTAGCTCTAATTGATGTTCTATTGAAATAATATAGTTGTTGAAATTTATTTTTTGTCATTAGGTTTGCACTTACATCATAGTTAAGTATTTTATGGAAAAAATAGTAAAAAGGTAGATTTATAGCAAATATATTTACAATAGGTATAAAATATAATGGTATTAGAACTATAAATAATAGTATCATAATTAAAGTTGTTTTAAACAGTGTAAATATTGTGTTTAAAATAGTATCATACCCATATTCTAGCTTTAACTCTTTGTAGTGTCTTTTGTGAATAATTGATAATATTTTAGGTGTTAGAAACCCTACAATGATTAAAGATATAAAAATAGATAGATAACCAACCGCAAACAATCCTATAGTATAAACCAAAAAGCTAACAATCCAAGATGTTATTGTGTATCTTAAAAGAAAATCCAATATTGAATTTCCTGTGTAAGTTTGTGTTGTGGTCTCTTCATTGATTTGACCATTTTCTATGAGTGTTTGGTGTGTTTGTATCTCTATTTGTGTCTCTTCTAGACTTGATAGTCCCATATCAGCTATTGTAAAAAATAATATAAACATAACTATTAAACTACCAAGGAGTGGATATATTATCAGTTTTAACATATCTTTAGTAAAATAATCTTTTATACTTAACTGCAATAATTTTATATCTAACATATCTTACCTTTTCCCATAGTCATCATAAACCAAGAATAGTTCAAGCTCTTCTATAAACTTCTTATCCAAAGTTTTCCAAGATTTTTCTAATCTTTCTAGTCGTTGATAAAGACCTTTTCTTTTAGAGTTTTTTAAATCTCGTATTATATAGTGATATCTTATAATTTGTTTTGTCCAATCACTTAAAAAGAACCAATTTTTTACTATTTGATAGCTTTTCTCCTCATGATCTGTAAATGAATATTCACCAGTTATCATATCTTCTTCATCTCTATACGCAACACTAGGCTTTCCTATATCATGAAATAGTGCTGCGGCTAAAAACTTATAGTCTCTAGCTTTTAAAACACCATACATAACTTTAAGTGTATGAAGTAGTACACCGTATTTATGCCATTTGTTTTGTTTTATAAATAGTGTTTCTAAAAATATTCTTGATATTATTTTGTTGTTTATGTTATTTGTATCCATTTAGGCAGATATTTTATCTAAGTTTATATATAATAGAAATAAATAGATAAACTTAAAGGCTTTCCCATCATTTTAAATAAACAAACAACATTAGAACAATTTAATACTTTTTATAAACATAGTAAATTTACAAATATGGAAAATATGATAGAGTATTTTGCAGTTTTTGGTGGAGTTAAAATGTATGTAGATACAACTTTACCATTAAAAGAGTTGATTGAGGTAAAGATTTTAGAAAAATATAAATACCTTAGAAATGATGTAAGTGAATTAACAAATAACAACAATAAATATCATCAAATCCTAACAGCTTTAGCACTGGGAGATAGAAGAACAAACTCAGCTTTTAGAAAAACTGATATAAAATTTGATGAGGGTATCGATGCTGTTGATAAACTTTGTGATACAGGGATGTTAAACTTAGAAAAATCACTTCAATACTATACAAATTTACCTAAAAATAATGATATATCTGAAAAACTTCTATTTACTACACCTTTTGCAAGATTTTGGTTCTCATTTATCTCTCCTATTTTTAAAGGGATTAGGGATGGAAATTATGAGGAGTTTGAAAAAGAGTATGAAAAAAAGAGTTCTGAATTTTCCACTTTGATATTTGAGCAACTATCTCATGAAGTTTTAAAAGAAAGTTTTGCAAAAAGTGGAGATAAGATCAAAGAGATTGGTAGATATTGGGATGATGAAGTACAACTTGATATATTAGGAAAAACACAATCTGGCAAAATAATAGTTGGCTCAACAAAATATATAAATTCTAAAGTTAAAAAAACTGAACTAACAAGAGTTAAACAAATATGTGCAAAATTAGGCATAGAAACTGATATATTTGTATTGTTTTCTAAAAAAGGCTTTACAAGTGAGCTAAAGTCACTAAAAGGTGAGAATTTAAAACTTTTTACACCTAGAAATTTTAATCAGTTGATTAAGGAAGATTAAGTTTACTCAACCCAATCTTCAACATCAAGCCCATCAACTCTTAAAAATTCTCTAGTGTTATTGGTAACCATAATAGCACTTAAGCTTTTTGCATGAGCAGCAATTAATAAGTCATTTGCCCCTATTATTTTACCTTGCGATTCAAGCTCTGTTCTTATCTTTGCATATTCTACTGCTGCTTTTTTATCAAAGTCATATATAGTAAAATTTCCTATAAAAGTATCTACTAATTTAGTTAATTTTTGACTTTGTTTCTTTTTAGCTCCAAATAATAACTCTGCTACTACTATACTAGATAGTGCTACTTCATTATCTTTTTCTACATTTTGTAGTTTCTCTTTTATGTATTGTGGCTTATTTCTAATTATAAATGCACAAATATTTGTATCTAGCATATATAGCATTAAAAAAGATCTCTTTCTTGCATTGGTAATTGTTCTACATCGTCCATAAAATTACTTGTATCCATATTTCTTAGGTTATCAAAAAAGTTATCCCACTTATCTTCTTTTTTAGGTGTTATAATTAAAGAATTCCCAACTTTTTCTATATAAACTTCATCTGTATCAAATCTACACTCTTTTGGTAACCGTACAGCTTGACTTCTTCCATTTTGAAATACTTTTGCTAACATTGTCATAGGAACTCCTTATTGGTATATATCAATAAGTATATATCATTTATTTTTAATTTTTACTTAAATTAAACTGTTCATACTATTGTAATCTTTTCTTTTTCAATATTAAATATATAAAAAATGGTGCTCCAAGAAAAGATGTAACAACACCAATTGGTATATCGGAAGATGTACCTAAATTTCGAGCTATAACATCACATAGTACTAAAAAAACTCCACCATAAAAGAAAATTGGAAATATTAGTTTATGAGCACTTTGTTTATAAATAGTTTTTAAAATATGTGGAATTATTAAGCCTACAAAGCCAATTGGACCAGTTATACTTACACAAATACCAACAACCAAAGATACACTAAACAATAAAATATAATTTGTCTTTTTAACATCAATACCTTTTAAAATAGCAAATTCGTGTGAAGTTAGTAGCAGTTGTATATGATACTTATATTTGCTTACGATACTCAATATAAATATACCAGCAATAACAATAACATAAACATCACTAAATCCAACTATATCTAGGCTACCCATTGTAAACCTTACTATCTCATAACTCTCTTGTAGATCACTTATAAAAAACAATACCATTAAACTAGCACTATAAAAAAATGACAGAGCAATACCCACTAAAAGTAGTGATGAAGTTTGAACAATATCAATTTTTGAAGAGATAATAAAAAGTAAAACTATAGTTAGCATAGCACCTATAAATGCAAACAAAGATATAAAAGCTGCAAATCCTAAAACAATACCAATAGCAGTAAATAGTGTAGCACCAGAAGCAACACCCAAAGTAAATGGTGTACTCATAGGATTTCTAAATATTGTTTGAAATATCAAACCACTCAAAGCCAATATAGCACCAACAAAAAAAGCCAATATTACTCTAGGAACTCTAATGTCCCAAAATATTTGATAATCCATAAGAGAATTGTCAAAAATATTATATATTGATATCTCAATTTGTCCAAAAAAAGGTGCGATACCTAACAACACAAAGGATAAAGTGATAATTAAATATCTCATTAGAGATCAACCAAAATATTATTATTGGTTTTTATTACACTATTTTCAAAAAATTCTATTAAATTATTTTTATCAAAAAAATCGTTATTTGTCCCATTAAATTTTATCTTACCATCTTCAATAAATAAAATATCATATCCCAACTTATATGCTAGATTTAAATTATGTGTTATTATAATTTTATATTTAAGAGTATCATTATTGTTTAGTAGTTTATAAACCATTTTAATTTTTTTTGGATCAAGTGCAGATGTTGGCTCATCTAGTATTGTATATTTTGCATTGTGTAAAATAGCACTCGCTACTAATACAAGTTGTGATTCACCACTACTTAAATGTTTTGATGATTTATCTTTTAAGTAGTTAATTTCAAGTTTTTCTAATACCTCATCGATTGTATGAGTGCTATGTAGAGAACTTAACTTTAAAAATTCAGATACAGTTATAAATTCGTCAAATATATCTAAACTGTTTGGGATATAGTTTAAAAGTTTTGTATCATTCAGATCTTTTGTGTCAATGAAAGCTTGTGCTAAAGTTGTTTTTCCAGCCCCATTTGAACCTAATATTATTAAGTTTTTAGAATTTATCTCTAAGGATATATCTTTTAAAATATAGTTACTGTAGTTGTTTAGTTTTAACATCTTGAAGATACCCTTTAAAGTCTTCTAAAAAGTTTATAAGTCTATGACTAGATATGCCAGCATACTCTTTATCTAAAACATAAATACTTTTTGTTTTTGTTGCATTTATTGGTAGTTTTAACCAAGGTTCTATCAACTCTTTTTTTGTTAAATTTTTCTTTTTGGTAAAAGGTGCAAGAAGTATAACTATATCTGGATTTGTTGCTATTATATTTTCCATATTTAAGATGGGCTGACCAGCTCTTTTACTTAAAAATGCATTTTGGTTGCCACTTTGGTTTATGATATCGTTTAGATATAGATTTTGTCCCACAACAAATATTCTTTTTTCTAGTTTTAAATTGTGTCCTATTACTATTAATATCTTTTTATTATTAAGTATGTTTTTTATGTTTTTTAATTTTTGATTTAATCTATCTAGTATCTCTTGTGATCTGTTTTCTTTTTTTAAAATAATTCCTATATCTTTTATAGTTGTTTTTATATCATTTAATGTTGTTAGTTTTAATACTTTTGTTTTTATACCTAATTTGTCTAATTTTTTAGATAGTTTTACACTGCTATTTTGCATGATAACAATATCAGGTTTTAAACTTATTATTTTTTCTAAAGATGGTGAAAAATATCCACCAACTTTAGTTTTGTTTTGTGCATCTTTTGGATAAGTACAAAA
>JAYEIM010000412.1:0-5961 GCA_034660095.1 Campylobacterota bacterium
GGACTTCCAAAGCAAGTGACTTTTTTACCATACATCAAAGCTTCAAATCCACTAAGAGAAGTGATAGTGTAGATATGTTCACTATACTTTATCAAACTATCTAGTCTATGTGTAGTATCTACTTCGTTTACATATTCTTTCCATTGGGCTAGTGTACTTTTTGCTTTTCTGATACCTGTAAGAGTATCTGGATGTGGCTTATATATGATAAATGCATCTTTATTTTCTTCTCTTGCATTTTGTATAAGATTTAGGTTTGTTGTAGACCTACTACATCCATACTTTATAGACATGTCATCTTCAACTTGTCCTACTACTAAGACTACTTTTTTATTTTCTATTTTATACTCTATATTCTCATCTTTTTTAGGAAAGTTATATTTTGATATACCTTTTGTTGTTATAGTGTTTATTAATTTTTTAGATTCCTCTAACTGCTCATCTGTATAGTGTATAGCATTAGTCTTCAATATATAGTTTAAATCTGACTCTGTAGAACTATCAAAATATATCCCTTTACTATCAAATACTAAAGATAGAGGTTTAGTCTCATGTACACCTAATCCAATAGAGCGTATAAAACCATCTTCGACTCTAGTTATAGATATATTATTTTTAGTAAAATAGTTGTTCAGTTTATCATCCTCTTTATAGCTCCAGATAAATACCTCAAAACCTCTATCTATACTCTCAAAAAGTGATATAAGTTTCCATGATGGCGTTCTATGATTTGTAAATGACAATGAATACTTTGGTAAATACTCTTTTAGATATCTTTCTTTCCATAGGCTAAACCCTATGCAGATGGCTAGTTTTTTGTCGCTATATTTTTCGTATCCTTTCAAGAAAATCTCTTTTTCTTTTAAGGTAAATGATCTAAAGTACTCTCTACTATATAACAATATTTTTTGCAATGGTGTTGGAATATTTTGTTTAATACTGCTTTTTAAGTTTATTAGTGTCATAACAATACCTTTGATTTAATATTAGTTCTATTATATATTAAGTATATTATACTTTTATCAAACATAAAATAAGATCTCACATACTTTCATCATTTTCATTGATAATACACTCCAATATTCTTGGTATTAATTCCAAAATAGCTGTAAAGTTATCACTATTATATAATATTTCATAATGTGTCATTAATGATGATAAAATTATATCTTCAATATTTACATTTTCTAATTCTTTTCTCTTCCCTTGTAATATTTTAAAATCTTTTTTAAGTATATCTATAGGTGCTATTCCTATTGGATATCCAACACCTAAAGAATCAATTTTCCATCCTCCCCAATGCAATAATAATAAGTCTGTATTCATAGCTATTAGTGAATATCTTGAGATTGCTGGGTTTATAACCTGTAATGGTAGTTTTTCTAATTTTTTAATAACATGATTAAAATTACTTTCAAATTTTTTAATCAATTCCATTTCTTCAATATTATAAACTAAATAGTACTTACTAAAAGTTTGATTCCTTAATCTTTCATATAAATAAGGGTGAGATCTACTATATCTATCTGTTAAATCTTTATGTAATTTGATAGTCATCATATTAGATCGAATAGTGATATTATTTACATTAAAATCTTTTTGTGTCATCACACCAACATCAGAAAATTCAAATATATTACAATGAAATTCTTCCACTGCGATAGATCCTAAAAATGGTAAACTAAATAAACTATCGCCATACTCTTCTAAAAGTGTTGATTCGTGAATAGCTTGGGATGATATATTTTTATTAAAAAGTTTCAATAGGTAGATATGGTTTTTATCACTATCTTTATGTTTTAAAATAACTTTAAAAAATGCTATATTTTTAATATTTACTTTATACAATTGGGAACTTATATAAATAATATTATTATCAAGCATATTATTAAATAACTCTGCTATCCACTTTTTTCTTTTATTTTCATCTATCATACTCCAAAAAGGGTCTTTGCTTTCATGTGGTATTTCTACTTTTACATGTCTAAAGAAAAATAATGAATTTACTTTTTCTCTATTTTTAGCAAGATTTACTATGTCTCGAATAGCTTCATAAAGTTTTATTAACATTTGACGAATAAGTAAAACACTTAATATCACTATGATTATCTCGGGGGGATAGAAGTTAACGATAAAACTAGTAAGTATAAAAGCGAAGACTATAAAAAACCCTATACCTTTTGCTAGATCTAGTAGTTTATTTAAATTTTCTATTATATGCATCTGACTAAATATGATATAAGTAACAGCAACAAAAAGTAAGATAACCAATGATAACAGTGGATATACAACACCCAAACCTACTAAAGACAATATAAAAAATATAATATTTGATAAACTTTGAGATAGTTTTGCATATGAACTTTTAGCAAATAAATCTTGATTTTGAAACAATACTATTTTTTGATTGTTCTGTAGTACTTTATTTGAGCCTTTTTGACTATAAATATCTATTATTCTTTCACTTAGCAAGTAAAATAAAAAGAATCCAACAGATGCTATAGCTAGATAGATAACCAATGTATCTCTACTGATACTTTGCCACGATAAAGGAAAATAGCTAGGTACGATAGGAGAACCTAAAAGCATGATAACTTTTAAAGGCATCATCGATGATAGTAGCATAAAAAGTTGAGAAAAAAGTGTAGCTATGACTACCATAGTAGTAGGTAAAAAAGCAAGATCTATAAATCTTTTGGTTAGTTTTTTGTACCATTTGAAGGTGTGTATTATCTCCTTATTTAAACTTAATTTATCCATTAAATTTTTCCTCTATATTTAATATATTTTTACTATAAAGCAAAATTTTATTTATCAGTAGTGTCAAAATAATTTCCTTTCCAATAATACATATTGATATTCGTTTTCTTTAGTATTTTATATATTAAAGAAACATTCTTTTTATCACCTAAAGGCACAGGGATACTATAAACATCTATATTGATATTAGGAATCAACTTCTTTATACTAAAAAGTGCTGTAGATAAAAATGAAGCAATATTATTAATATTGAGTTTATTTTCCATAATATATAATTCTATAGGCATTTTTGGTTCTAATATAACTATTTGTTTTGAATATTTATTTTGTATAATATTTATTATATTTGTATCCTCAGCTCTATGTGGAACATAAACAATTTTACTAAAATCACTATACAAGTCAAATATAGATTCTAAATAAGAGATATAAGTTGCATCAGATAAAGAAAATGCTCTATTTAATGGTTGTCCTAAAAAGTAAATTAGTTTTTCATTTTCATTTTCTTTATTTATATAATTTAATTTTGATTTAAAAAAAGTTAAATCATTTTTAACAATTTTTTCATTTTCTATTGTTTCTATATCAAATATAGTAAAAAAATTTAAATCTTTATAGTTATTCATATCATTTTTACAACCATTTAAAAGAAGATACAACTTCCTTAATGCATGATAAATTTCAAATTTAATTTTACCGCGTAATGTTTCTCTTTTCTTTTCAGAATATGGCAGTATATATTTTTTATAACCTTCTATATTGGATCCATACAACTCATTTTGTATTGATATACTATAAACACCATCATCTATTAGATATAGAGATTTATATTTAAAGTTAGCTATAAACCGTCTATAGTTAGCACTAAAAAAGCCAGTGAATATATTTTCAAATTGATAACTTTTAATTTTATTTATAAGTTCAATCGTAGGCTTTAAATGACTTTTTTGATTACTTACATCATATATTATTAGTTCATCATATTTAAATAAATCAATTGTTTTTTTCAATTGATCATGATCTTTATTTTGATTCCCATAATAAAGTAAAACCAAAATATTATTAGTAGTTCTAAAATACTTTTGTGCTTCAATCGCATTTATAAGTTGAAAAGCTGTACTAATGAGAAATAAATTTTTCATATTTCTCTTTTAATTCTATTATTTCTACATCTTCATTTCTGTAGTGTTCGTATATCAATGAAATACCTCTTTGATGATGACTATCCAATTTTGTCAGATCTATTTCAAAAGCTCTAGTTTTTGTTTCTGGGAATAGTTTTCTTATATTAAACAGTGCTGAAGTCATAAAAGAAGCAACATCTCTAGGATAGATACTATTATTTAAAAAGTAAAACTCTATAGGAGCATCTGGTATAAATATCTCTATATTTTTTCTTTGGGAAATATATGTTTCAATTTCCTCATATATTATTTCCAGTCTATGAGGTACAAATATAATTTTACGATCATTATAATACTCAAATACTTCTTTTAAATATTTAGTATATATATCTTGCTCAACACCAACCTGATTGACTAATGGTTGACCTAAAACATATACTACATTATTTATTTTATGATTTTTTATTAGCAACGAGCCAATATAAGAAAAATCATGTTTCACGATAGTTTCATTTTTATATTGTTCTAAATTATAAACAGTGAAGAAGTTTAGGTCATTTAAATAAGTATCAACTTTTAGACCATGAATACCATAGATTAGTTTCATTTTTTGAAGATTTAAAGTTTTAGGAAATGGAATATATTCTTTTCTTGTATTTTTATGAGCATCATTGTATATATCTTCATGAGTAGTGATAGTATGTACTCCATCATCTAGGTAAAATAACTTTTTATAATTTAAATTTGCTACTATTCTTCTGTATAATATAGTATTAAATCCAATAAAAAGATAATCGACCTTATCTTTTGTTAACTGTTTTAAAAAAGGTATAAAAGACACATAAAACTTACTACTCTTATTTTGATATGTTATAAGCTTATCATACGGAAACAACTCGGATAATTTAAACATTTGATTTATATTTTTACCATCTTTAATAACAAATAATAAAATAACTAATACATTATTTGTAGTCTTAAAATAATTTTGAGCTTCAATGGCAGATAACATTTGCCCAGGTGTACTTACAAAATAACAATTATACTTACCAACTTTTAAATTATTGTAAAGCGTATTAGTATCACCTGGCTTGAATATTCTTTTATCATACTTCAAATTTATTAGTTTTTTTGTAAATTTATAATTTTCCTCAAGATCTTTTTTAGCTTTAAATAAAAAGATTTGATTTTCTAAAAAAAGTAAAGTATTTTTTGTTGAATTTCTTTTGTTAAAATGATTGAATATATATTGATAATATAAAGATTCATATAATTCTTTATATTCTTTATAAAATTGCAATTGTTGCATCATACTTAAATACAATACTGCTTCATCTTGATTTTTACTAGAAATATTTTTTGTAATTAATGAAAATAGTTTTTTTGCTTTACTAATTCTATTTTGTGAATAATGATACTCAACTACTGTAAGTGCAGAACTAATTCTATCTATTCTAGAATAGATTGTTTTAGAGTATATACTCCATATCTTTTTTATTATTTCTTTACTATCAGTATCTGTTGAATATAAAAATATTTTTAATATTCCAAAATATTCTCTTGTGTTATTTATAGAGATTGGCTTTTCTAGAAAATCTTTTTTTAAGTAGTCAATGTCTTTTTTCAGTACAACAGAAATTCTTAAAAAATTATATAAACAATATGAGCTATTTTTTACCTCATATTTATTTTGATAATAATTATACAGTTTACATACTAGTTGGTCTAAGCATAGGTAGTTGTCATTTTTATTCTCATAAGAAAACTCAATTATTTCTATTAATTTATTTCCAAAAACTTGAGATTCTTTAATAACATAATCTAATAAATTATTTAAATTATAAAAATTGGCAATAAGTGATAAATATATTGATGTTAAATATTTTAATATTAGTTTTCTATTTTTTGTATCACAATTTATATTTTTGCATGATCGAAATATTAAATTAAATAATTTAAATAAAATTTCTTCATTAACATCAAGTTTTTTATCATTTTTTAATTTACGATTAAAACGACCATAAATATTTATCATATAATCAAAATTACTTAAAATACTAATAAACCGTAGTATTAC
>JAYEIM010000413.1:0-5951 GCA_034660095.1 Campylobacterota bacterium
GACCCATAATCTGAATAATTTTACCTTCCATATATCCTCTTCCTTTCAATTACTTCATCGACTCAACACCAGAAATAATCTCAATTAATTCTGTTGTAATCGCTGCTTGTCTTGCTTTATTAAATTGAACTGTTAAGTCATTAACTCTTTCTGTTGCATTATTTGTTGCATTATCCATTGCTGTCATTCTTGCGCTATGTTCAGCTGCAAGTGAATCAATTAAAGAATAATACATATTAAAATCAACATATTTAGAAGTTAACTCATTAAGAATCTCTTCATCATCATCAGGTTCAACATCTAACATAGATGTAGCTTCATGTTCCACTGATACAGAGTCAAAAGTTATAGGCAATAAATCTTTCATTCTAAGCTCTTGTGCAAGCATATTTAAAAAACCATTATAAACCATTATTACTTTATCTGTTGTACCATTATTAAAATCTTCAAAAGCTTCACTAATAAAATCAGCAGCTTTTTCATAAGTTGGAGCAGAAGTTAATCCAATAACTTTATCATGTAACTCAACACCTTGAAAATTAAAGTAATCTATACCTTTTCTTCCTGCAGCTCTAAGTCTAACTGTCACACCTTTTGAAGTATAATCTTCAATTAAAGTTCTAACAGCCTTGATAGTTTGCATATTGAAACCACCACAAAGACCTTTATCTGCTGTTACAAAAACAATATCTACTGTTTTTGGGTTATCATTTGGAATAAAAGCTCGACTAATATTTTCTTTATCTTGAACATTACCAACTCTATAGGCAATTTCAGATAAAATTTCATTAATTTTTAAAGCATAACTTTTCGCTTGTTCTGACAATTGTTGTGTTCTTCTTAACTTTGCAGAAGATACAAGCTTCATAGCTTTTGTAGTCTTCTGTGTATTCTTAACACTTCTAATTTGTCTTGAAATATCTTTTAAGTTAGCCATAATATATCCCTAGTCTGCTTTAAAAATAGTTTTAAACTCATTTATAGCAGTTTCTAGAACTTCTTTAATGTCATCATCAACTTTTTTCTTAGCATTTAAATCTGTTATTAAACTTGAATACTTAGAGTCAATAAATTCATGAAATTCTGTTTCAAACTTAACCACTTCAGATGGATCAATATCATCAAGGAATCCATTTACACCAGCATATAAAATTGTAACTTGTTTTTCAATAACTAATGGCTTATTAACACCTTGCTTAAGAAGCTCAACCATTCGTTGACCTCTTTCTAATTGTGCTCTAGTTGAAGCATCTAAATCAGAAGCAAATTGTGCAAAAGCTTCAAGCTCTCTATATTGAGCAAGATCAAGTTTAAGTGTACCAGCAACTTGTTTTGTAGCCTTAATTTGTGCAGCTCCACCAACTCTTGATACTGAAAGTCCAACATTAATAGCTGGTCTAATACCTGAGTTAAACAGATCTGTTTCTAAGAATATCTGTCCATCTGTAATAGAAATTACATTTGTTGGAATATAAGCAGCAACATCACCAGCTTGAGTTTCAATGATTGGTAAAGCAGTAAGTGAACCACCACCTAAATCATCATTAACTTTAGCAGCTCTTTCTAATAATCTTGAGTGAAGATAAAAAACATCACCTGGATATGCTTCTCTACCTGGAGGTCGTCTTAGTAATAATGACATCTCTCTATATGCAACAGCATGTTTTGATAAATCATCATATACTATTAAACAATGTTGACCATTATCTCTAAAATACTCACCCATAGCAACACCAGCATAAGGTGCTAAGAATTGAAGTGCAGAAGATTCAGACGCATTTGCAGTAACAATAGTTGTATACTCCATTGCTCCAGCTGCTTCTAAAGAACCAACAATATTAGCAATAGTTGAAGCTTTTTGACCAATAGCAACATATACACATTTAACATCTTGCCCTTTTTGGTTAATAATAGCATCAATAGCGACTGTTGTTTTACCAGTTTGTCTATCTCCAATTATAAGCTCTCTTTGACCTCTACCAATTGGTACAAGTGCATCAATCGCTTTAATACCAGTTTGTAATGGCTCATGAACTGACTTTCTAGCCATAATACCTGGTGCTTTATCTTCCAATAATCTTTTTTCTGTAGTTTCAATTACACCTTTACCATCAACTGGTTCACCAAGTGCATTTACAACTCTACCTAATGCATTTGGTCCAACTGGTACTTCAAGAAGTTCACCAAGTCTTTTACAACTAGTACCTTCTCTTAATCCAGTGCTTGCTCCTAAAATAACAACACCAACTGCTGATTCTTCTAAGTTTGATGCAATACCTCTTGCACCATTTTCAAACTCAACTATCTCACCAGCCATAACATTATTTAAACCGTAAACTTTTGCAATTCCATCAGCAAAAGAAGTGATCTTTCCTGTTTCGTTGACATCTACATTTAATTCAAAATTATCAATTCTTTCTTTTATTATAGAACTAATTTCATCTGCTTGAATTTTTGTACTCATCCAATTTCTCCTTTAATTTTCTAAACTGCTTTTAAAATATGATCAATCATTTGTGACTTTAGTCTCTCTTTAGAAAAACCAACTTCAACACCAAGTCCATCAATATCTACTTTTATACCATCATAATCACAAATATTTTGTGCTAACTCTAAATTAACATCAAATTTCTTAGAAAACTGAGAGTTTAACTTCTCAACATCATCTGTACTTAACTCTTTATTTGTGTATATAACACCTGTATATGAGTTATTGATTACAGCTAATTCTTTTTCTAAAACTTTAACTATTTCTGGAACAATATTTAATCTTTTTTTATCACCTAATAATTTAACTAGATTAGTTGTAGCATCACTACAAGAATCTAAAAGTGATAAAACAAATTTAACTTTCTCATCATTCTTAACATCAATAGAAGATATAATTGATACAAATTTATTATTTGTATATGCAGTTGAAATTGTTTTCAATTCATTATATATAGAATTTAAACTTTCATTATCTCTATTAGACATTATTGCCTTAACATATCGTTTTGCTACTAAATCAATCATCTAAGCAACCTTTTTCAATACAATATTTGCTAAATCTTCTTGAGATAATGCAATGTTGTCATCACTTAATAATTGGTCAAGAACATTTTGAACCACTTCTTTTTTAACTTTTCTTAATTCAAGATCTGTTCTTTCTACAAAACTTTTTTCAAGATAAGCAATCTCTTGCTCTACAGCAACTTCTATTTTTGTCTTTATAGCTTCTATATCACTATTTGCAGATGATATTAATTCATCGGCAACACCTTTAGCATCTTCAATACTTTGTTTGGCATCTGATACTTTTTTCTCAGATTCTCTTAATAACTCTTGAACTTTATCTAAATCAGCTTGAATAGATTTTGTTCTGTCACCAAAAAAAGTTTTTAGTTTGTCTGCTAATAGGTAATATATAATAGCAGCAAAAATAAAGAAGTTAACAGTTCTTTCTAAAATATCAGTTTCCACATTTGCATCACTAGCAAGTAATACAACAGGTGTAGAAATTAACATTGTTAATAATATTTTCTTCATACTTTCACTACCTTATATTGTGTTTAGCTTAGCTTTTAAGCCTTCTTTAAACAGAGGCATATTTGAAACTAAAGAAGTTTCTAATGTTACTTTTTCTGAATCTAAAGTTTTTACAAAATCAACATATTGATTTTCTATTCTAGCTTTAATTTCAGTTAATTTAACATTAGCGATTTCTGTAGCATCAAATTTAGCTTTTTCACGAATTGAAAGAGCCTCTTTTTTTGCTTGAGCAATAATATCATTTGCTTCCTCAAGCATACCGTTTACATCTGCAGCATTGTTTTTCGCATTTTCCATATCAGTTTTGATTTGGTTGTCTCGCTCATCCATATGCTTAAATAAAGGCTTGTAAAGACAGCTATTTAGCCTAGCAAGCACTAATAAAAACACTAAACCTGAACTAAGTAGCAATATTGGACTTATGTCTAACATTTATTTCTCCATACAATTTTTACAGTTTAGTTACACTAAAACTTACACCAATTTTAGCTAATTTTACCTATAATTTTTATTAAGCGGAGTTATATTTTTATCGATTTATCTATTTTTGAAAATATGTAACAATATTTTCAATATCTTCTTGTGAGTTGATTTTTATCTTTAAATAGTTTTTTTCTATTTTTATATTTAGTTTGTTCTCTTCAAATAGTTCCTGTAGCTCTTTTAAACTATCATAATTTAAGTTATTCTTATCTATTTGTTTAGTATTAGTTATATTACTACTATTATTTTTTAGTTTTTTAACTAATATCTCTGTTTCTCTAACACTTAATTTTTGTCCAATTATAGAATCAACTATTAATTGCTGTTCATCTTCACTTAATCCAACTATTAACTTTGCATGCCCCAATGTTATCTTATTGGCACCTAACATTTTTTGTGTGAAGTTACTTAAAGTTAAAAGCCTAAGCGTATTTGATATACCACTTCTACTTTTTGAAACTAATTTTGCAAGCTCATCATGAGTAATATTATAGTCATTTACTAATCCAGCATATGAATAAGCAATTTCAATAATATTTAAATCATCTCTTTGAATATTTTCTATCAATGCTAATTCTCTTAACTTTGAGTTATCTACATCCAAAACTATTGCTTTTATTAAAGTTATACCAGCAAGTTTAGTTGCTCTATATCTTCTTTCCCCAGCAATCAATAAATATTTATCTTCATCTCTAGTTACAACAATAGGTTGCAGTAATCCATTCTCAACGATAGAGTTACTTAATTCTTGTATTTTTTCTTCATTAAATACTTTTCTTGGCTGATAAGGATTTAAAGTTATATCATCTAAATTTATCTCTAAAATATCATTTTTTCTCACCTCAGCACCATTTTCATATGCTGTTTCAATTTCACCTAATAATTCACCCAATCCTCTTCCAAGTGCCATAAATTATCCTTGTTGCAAAATAGATTTTGCTAGATTTGTGTATGCTTTTGTTCCATTTGATCGTGAATCATATAACATTATTGGTTTACCAAAACTTGGTGATTCTGCTAGTTTAATATTTCTTGGTATTACAACATATGATGAATCAGTTAATTTAAAAAGTTTATTTTCAAAATGCTTTGCTAAATCTGCAAAAACTTGTTTTGATAAATTATTTTGACCACTGTACATTGTTGGTAAAAAACCTTTTATCTCAAGTTGTCTATTTATTGTTTGTCTTATAAGTTTAATTGTATTTAAAAGTTGTGCTAAACCCTCTAGTGCAAAAAACTCACACTGTATAGGTATTAAAACTGAATTTGCTGCACTTAAAGTATTTATTGTAAGCGGTCCAAGAGCTGGAGGTGAATCTATAATTATAAAATCATAATCATTTTTAATTGGATCAAGTTTTCTTTTTAATACCAATTCTCTATCTTTTGTATTTTTGTAAAATTCTTTCTCTATTCCAACTAAACCAATATTTGATGGTACTACATATAAGTTCTCTATATCTTTAACATCTAATATAATATCACTTAATTCTTTAGTTCCAAGCATTGCATGATATAAATTGTATTCATAAGAATCTCTATGAAAACCTAAACTTGTAGTTGCATTTGATTGTGGGTCAGCATCTATTAAAAGAACTTTCTTCCCCTGTATAGCCAAAGCAGCGCTTAGGTTGACAGCGGTAGTAGTTTTTCCAACACCACCTTTTTGATTTGCAATTGTAATAACTTGAGTCATCTTAAACTAAATACCTTTTTATTGTTAATACTTATAGAGCCATCATAATTTAAAATAGCATTATCTAATGATACTTTTTTAGAGTCTATTGTTGTTTTGTATTGTTTACTATTCTCAAATTCTATCAAATATTTACTAAAAATATGCTTCCAAGCTGTTTTATTTTCTAATTCAATAAAATATTTTTTTAATAATTTTTTATAATCTACAAATATATCTAAATAACCATATTCATCAG
>JAYEIM010000414.1:0-5894 GCA_034660095.1 Campylobacterota bacterium
CTGAAAGTGCTGGGTGGTGAGTATCTCCCCAGTTTATTTCACGACCACGGATATTACCTTGGCGTAAAACTGCTTTTGAATCTTCATCAAATCCATACCCTTGCCATGGCTCAGGTGTAAATACAGCGATGTATTTTAAAATTTTCATAGATGGTACACCGTAAACCAACATCTGTCCACTTTGACCACCAGAACTAAATACTAAAAACTCATCTCTACCACCAGTAGGTAAATATGTTTTTGCAGCACGAATCACATCGTTTTCTGTTAAGCCTCTTTTTTTCATTATCTTTTCTAGTTCACCACCACTTGCAGATGCAACAGTTGCAGCTAGCGTAGTACCTAAAGCTAGAGTTGATAATTTAGTGAAAAATTTACTCATTTTGTCTCCTTTTTTGTTATCTAGGCATAAAAACACCCAAATGATATGCAATAATATAATATTTTGGAGTGTTATAATTTGACCTAGGGCAAATTATTTAGAAAAATGATTAATTTTTATTTTTAAGTTTTCTTAAGTTTAGTAAGATTTTCCAAATCTATTTTTAACTTTTTAAGTTTATTGCTAGAGATCATCAACTCATCAAGCGCTTCTATAATTATATCTTCATCTTTTGTTAATTCAATATCATCAAGAATATCTTCTGCACTATTTTCAATATTGTCAATTGATTTGATAGAATCATCTATTCTTTTCATTAAAACATCAATATTATTTGAAGTTCTTGAGATATAAATAAGAAAATAGATAAGTACCAAAATCAACATAGCAAATAAACTATATTGAATAAATTTATGAAAAGAGTGCTCTTTATTAAAATGTTCACCATGTAAAGATATCAGTATATCAAATTCAACTATTAAATTTAAATTATCAGAATATACTGTTTTTACAATATTTTCTAAAATAATTTTTGTGTATGGTGTATCTATTTTTGAATTATCTCTAAATTTTTGTACATCTAAATAAAATTTATTCCATAAAATTAATATTTTTTTACTTTGTAGTTTTATTTTTGGTGATGTTATTATCTCTAATATATTTTCTCTATTTTCCATATTTTTTAAAAATTCTTTAATTGAGTCATCTAGCTGTTTGGTTGAGGCATTTTTATTTCTATAGATATAAAAAATATTTTTTGATATCTCTTGAGTAAATGCTTTTTGCTTATTTATAGTTTCTAAAAGATTATTATTTATTTTAGTATGATCAATTATATTTTTAGAAACTACAACCAACGTAATAGATATTAAAAATATTAAAATACCAGCTATTTTTATTTTATTCATATGATGACTCCTTATAAATCATCTCTAAATTTTGTTTATCCAAAACAGAGATTTTTCCTTGAACTATATCAATAATATTATTTTTTTTTAATCTATTTAGTACTCTAGATAAAGTTGAAGGTTGAATATGTAACATCAATGATATATCATATCGTTTTAGTTTATTAAATATATCCAAATCTGAGTCAATCATCATAGCTACTTTTGTAACAGCATCAAATATAAACTCTCTATTTATTAAAGATTTCATTTGTTGAGACTTAACTAATATTTCACTTGTAAATTCCATATTTAGAATATTATTTTTTAAAAAAGTATTCTTAAATGCTTCATAATCTATGCATAATATTTTTGAATCATCAAGAAAAGAGATATTTGAAAAAAAGTGCAATTTATCATCGTTTATATTCGATATCTCAGACAACATACTATTTTTATATATATGAAATAAAAAGATCTCATTTTCATGTTTATCAATCTTATATGACTTAGCTAAACCATCAACTAAAAAAATAAGTTTATCAGTTTCTCCCTTTTCATAACTCAATATATAATTTTGTTTATAAGAATTTACTGTAGATATTTGTGCTAAACTATTTAACTCTTCATCGCTTAAAGTTGTAAAAAAATCTAGTGATTTTATAGTATTTCTAATACTCATATTTAATTTTTAATCACTTCAATAGTCCACTTCCAATTACATTGTAACTAATATTTGGTATTTTATCTTCAAGCTTAACACCACCTATGGCTCCTACAGGATGAATTGATATTTTTGCTAAATATGATATGTTTTCACCTAAAATATTTGATACATCTTTGGTACTTGTAGATCTATATGCACCAAGCCCTATATAATCTAAGTCTAAATTGTTAGCTTCTAATATCTCTAGTTCATTATGAGTTGAGAGTCCAATTATTTTATTTGGGTATTTTTTTCTTATAAATTTAATTGATATATTTTTATCATCGCCAACTATTTTTTCAATATCTTCCTGCCCTAGATGTAAACCATCACAAAACTCCAAAAGTTCTATGTTGTCATTTATAATAATTGGTATATCTGTATTTTCTTTCAATAAAAGTATATTTTGTTTTTGAATATCTAAAGAATTGATTTTATCTCTATATTGTATATAGATAATATCATTTTGTTTTATGTACTGCTTTATATGTTGTAAGTATTGTAAAACAGGTGGAACCCCGCAGGAACGAGGACCAAAATTAAATCTCTTTAATAGTTCTGCATCACATAATGCATATATTTTGTTATGCAACATCTTTTGCAAAAAGTGTTAAAAGATCATGTAAAGTTTTTTTCATATTGTTTCTTTCAACTATCATATCTATACTTCCATGATCAAGTAAAAATTCTGATTTTTGAAATCCATCAGGTAAATCTTTTCCAATTGTTTGTTTAATAACTCTAGCTCCTGCAAAACCAATTAATGCTCCAGGTTCTGCCATAATAATATCACCTAAAAATGCAAACGATGCCGAAACACCACCAAAAGTTGGATCAGTTAATATTGATATAAAAGGTAGTCCAGCATTATCAAGTTTTCTCAATGCCGCTGAAGTTTTTGCCATCTGCATAAGTGAAAAAGTTGATTCTTGCATTCTAGCTCCACCACTTGCACTTATGATTATAACACCTTGTTGTTTCTCTAATGCTCTGTTACAAGCTCTAACAATTTTTTCACCCTCAACAGAACCTAAGCTTCCGCCTAAAAATGCAAAATCAAATACTACAAGCTGAACAGCTACACCATCAATAGTACACTCACCACTTACTATAGATGATGTTCTTCCCGTCTTATGTAAAGCTTCTTCAAGTCGTTTTTGATAAGATTTACTATCTACAAATCTTAATGGATCAGTAGGTTGTAATTCACTATCAATCTCTACAAAACTATCTTTATCTGCTAGTAGTTCTATTCTCTTTTTTGCACCTATTCTCATATGAAAGTTACATTTAGGACAAACATGGTTTAAGTTTTCAACCTCTTTAAAAAACATCAAAGATTCACATGATGGACACTTTACCCAATGACTTTGGTTTTGAATATATTTTGGGTCATTTTTCTGTCGCTCTTGCTTCTCTAATACTTCTGATTTTATTTTGTTAAAAAATTGTTTTAAATCCATATCTAACCTTTTTTAATTTTAGTGGCTTATTTTAGCTTAATTCTTGAAATTTATCAAGTTCATCTAGTTTTTCCCAAGGATAATCAGGCTGACCAACTTGTCCTCGTGCCGCAACATCTGCATAAAGAAAAGTATCTGCACTTGGTTTATCAAGTGCAAACTTTTTTGTAATCCAATTTGGAGTTAATGCAAAATTTTCTTCAACAAATGTTGATAATTCATCATCATTTAGTTTTGTAAATGTACCATATGTATCAACGGCTACTGATGTTGGACGAGCCACACCAATTGCATATGAAAGTTGAACTACACATTTTGTTGCAAGTTTAGCTGCAACTATATGTTTAGCTATATATCTAGCTGCATAAAGTCCACTTCTATCAACTTTTGTATAATCTTTACTTGATTGAGCTCCACCACCTATTGGTGAATATCCACCAAAACTATCAACGATTAGTTTTCTACCTGTTAATCCACTATCATGTAATGAACTATGAGATACATATTTTCCTGTAGGATTTATATGAATTATACAGTTGTTTTTATCATATAAATTTTCTGGTAATCCAGCATCATCAATTAAACCTTGAATTAAAGCTCTTACTGTTTCTATATCCATACTAGATACACATGGAGCAGATACAACAATAGTATTTATATTTTGAGGCTTGCTTTGCTCAAAATTTTCTTTACATTGATAATCCATAGTAACTTGTGTTTTAATATCTACACCCAACTCTTGTGGATTTTCCAATGCATAATCATAAACTTTTTGCATAAGTACCCTAGCATAAGTTAAAGCAGAAGGCATATAGTGTTCTGTTTCATTATCTGCATAACCAAACATAATCCCTTGATCACCAGCACCAGTCTCTCCGTCTTCTTGGTCAACCCCTTGGTTTATATCAGGAGATTGAGAGTTAAGTAAAACTTGAACTTCTACATCTTCAGGATGTAAACACTCTTGTTTTGAGAAATAAGGATTACCGTTATAACCTATTTTTGCTAAAGCATCGTGTACTATTGTTTGATAATCTTCTGTTGTAACTTTTGTATGTGAAGTAACTTCACCACCTATTACTACATGACGACCTGCTACAAATACTTCACTTGCAACTCTTGATTTACTATCACCAATGATAAGTTTATCAACTATAGTATCTGCAATTATATCTGCACATTTATCAGGGTGTCCTGGACTTACTACTTCTGAAGTAAAAAGGTAGTGTTGTTTTTGTTTGTTTTCCATTTTTGTTTTCCATTCTTTTGTTTTCCGTAATTATCATAAAAGATAACTATCTGTTGTCCATTCTTTTGTTGTCCATCTTCGTTTTCCATCTGTTAAGATTTAAAATAAAAATTTTAATTAAAGTATGTATTTTACAATATATTGTAAAAAGTGAAGTATGTTATCTAAACGAAACTGTAAAATAGATAAAAATTTTACCTAATTTACAGTTATTTGGAACTTACTATTTTAGATATGGTGTCATATCAACAGAATGCTCACCTGTGTAAATTGGTAGTTTATTCTTTTTTTGTTTTGCTTTTATAGATCGCTCTTTATTTCTAGTTAATTCCCCTGCTAGCTTTAAAAAGTCAACTCTACATTTTACAATTTCCTCTTCTGCAAATGAATTATCTACACACTTCTTAACTCTAGTTACCCATTTTAAGATACCTTTTTTATCAAGTTTTTTACTACTTGACCTCATATCTCTAAAGTCAACTTTATCTTTTAACAAATCATCATAGGTATACATTGAAAATGCAGCTGATTTAATTTGCGAAAATACTCTAGGCATATCTTTTTTATTTTTCTTTGCTTTTTTGATATTCATTTTTATCTTATGTAGTGTTCTTACACTTAATCTTTTTTGAAAAATAAACTCATCACTTGGCTCTTCAAATCCTGGTGTTCTAGATTCTGCATATACATCAGCTGACATTGCATCTGTATCTACTCCAAGATTTACCTCTTGAATCATTAGATCTTTCATAGACCCACCAACACCTCTTTTATATCCATCAAGAGCAGATTTTATCTCTTGTTCTGACATGTTTTTTACAATTTTACTAACACCTAGTGCTTTTAATTCAAAATCTACACCATGGCAAGAAACACATCTATCCATATCTGCAAACATTACCATTGGTGCAACTACTAGAGATGCAATTGCAATATTAACTATTTTTTTCATATTTTAATTCCTATTTATATAATTTACAAATTGAATATTATCAAGATAATATTAATGAATTATTCATATAAGTTAATAATTAATTTAACTATTCTTATACTTACTCTACAGTCACACTTTTCGCTAAGTTTCTTGGCATATCTACATCATTTCCAAGTCGAACTGTTATCTCCATAGAAAATACTTGTAAAACTACTAACATCTCAAAAAATTCAAGCATATAGTGATCTGTTTTTTTAGTATTTATAAAATCAT
>JAYEIM010000415.1:0-5803 GCA_034660095.1 Campylobacterota bacterium
CAACATTTTTATCGTTTACTTGTATCTCAAAATCTCTTGTTAAATTATGGCACCAAGTTGCTATAACTGTATTGTAATTTGGCTTGGACCATTTTCCAAATACATTTGGTAATCTATAAATAAAAACTCTAGTAGATGTTCTCTCCATATAGTTAAGAAGATAACTTTCAGCTTCTAACTTACTCTTTCCATAGTCGTTATCTCTATCTACTTGCATTGAAGATGAAAAAACTATTGGTGTGGATTTATTCATGCTTTCTAAAATATCTACAATCGCTCTTGTTAAATCACGATTTCCTTCATAAAATTCACTCACATCAGTAGGTCTATTTACTCCGGCTAAATGAAAGATAAAATCAACTTCTTTTACATAGGCTTCAAGAATATTTATAGAATCTTTTTTACTATAAAGATATAGTTCATTATTTTCATCTACTTTAAGATGCTCTATCAAATTTTTTGCTATGAATCCATTTGAACCAGTTATAAGTATTTTCAACTATATAACTCCAAACTCTTTAAGTTCAGCTTGTATTTCATGCAAATCAAGTAACATGTTTTTTAACTCCCCCTCATTAAGTCTGTGTGTATTGTGAGAATGATATTCTCCAGCTTGTGTGACAACTTCCTCTCCATCTTCAACAAATTTGGTGTAATTTAAATCTCTATTATCTGAAGGTATTCTATAGTATTCATCCATATCTATAGCTTTTACCATCTCTTCTTTTGTAAGAAGTGTTTCATACAGCTTTTCACCATGACGAGTACCTATAACTTTTACTTCATGTTCTCGTCTGTTTAGCATATTTTTTAAAGTACTCGCTAAAAGCTCTATAGTAGCTGCTGGAGCTTTTTGTACAAAAATATCTCCATTTTGGCCATTTTTAAATGCAAAAAGAACTAAATTAACAGCCTGATCTAGACTCATCATAAATCGTGTCATAGAAGGATCTGTGATGGTAATAGTCTTTGCATCTCTAATCTGATCTATAAAAAGTGGTATCACAGAACCACGAGATGCCATAACATTACCATATCTAGTACATGCTATCATCGTCTCATTATCATCAAGATTTCTACTTTTAGCTACTGCTACTCTCTCCATCATAGCTTTACTAATACCCATAGCGTTAATAGGATAAACAGCCTTGTCTGTGCTTAATACTATTACTTTTTTCACTTTAGCGTCTATAGCAGCATTTAAGACATTTTCAGTACCTACTACATTTGTTTGAACAGCTTGCATAGGATAAAACTCGCAAGATGGTACTTGTTTAAGAGCTGCAGCATGAAAAATAAAATCAACACCACGAACAGCGTCTATGACAGAGTTTACATCACGAACATCACCAAGATAAAACTTTAACTTATTGTTATTGTAAACCTTTCTCATATCGTCTTGCTTTTTTTCATCACGAGAGAAGATTCTTATCTCTTTTATATCCGTATCTAAAAAACCTCGAAGAACAGCATTTCCAAAAGAACCTGTTCCACCTGTTATCAATAGTATTTTATTTTTGAACATCTCTTACCTTTAAGTTATAATATTCTCGCTGTCTCATCATTTAGTTTCTTGTTTGTCAATCATCTTAATAAACTTATAAACATCTTTATAAGTCGAAATTAACTCATCTGTTTTGTTATAAATCAGGTTTATATTATCTACTACTTCATCTTGATTAAAACTATATTCATGAGCTATTTCATTTCTAACTTCCCTAAGCTCAAGCCATCTATTTTTATCAAGTATCTCTAGTTTTTCCAATCTATTTAAAATATCTAAAAATGTCATTTTTTCTACATCTTCTTTTGACTTTATCAATATACCTTTTAATATAGATTCTCCTACAGTATCTTGAAGTTTTGTAAATCTAAAATTTAGTTGGTCAATAAAACTACTTTGAATTTTATCTATTTTCAAATATTTTTCTATACTTAAGGGCATTATATCTTTTAAAAAAGCTTTCGCATCATTTAGCTTTTCAACATGCTTATCACACTCATATAGCTTTTTATTCAAATTATCATCAACATTTTTTTTCATAATTGTATTCCATTGATTATAGCTTCTTGTTCTATCACTCTTGATTTATCTTTTGAGATAACGACATCTATTTTTTGATCACCTATCATCTGTTTTATTTGTGATAAAAATTTTATTTTTTTTGTTAAAATATTCTTGTTATCTGTTTGTATATATAAGTCTATATCCCCACCCTTTAGACTATCATCAACTCTACTTCCAAAAAGAAAAATCTTTCCATCATCAAAAACTTTACTATAGGTATCTTTTATAGCAGTTACTTCATAATCAGTCAGCCTCATATAGCTAATCTCCCAGAATCTTAGAAAATATACGAACAACATTTTTATTTTTATTATGAATATTATTCTATTTTTGAACATTTGTTTTATTTTTTGTTATTTTACTAAAAAAATTAATATAAAGAAGCGACAACTTTTTTATATTTAATTTTTTTTGTATATATGTAATTGTACCTAAAGATGATTGAGTAAACTCTTCATTGTCCATAAGGTAAAGTTTCTCTATGGCCTTAATGAAGCCATTTTTTTCAGACAAGCCTATATCATATCCAGCATTTTCATCTTCCAATCTTACCCATGGGGTTTGATTACTGATTATAGGAACTATTCCCGCCTGCATTGCTTCAACTATGACATGTCCAAAATTTTCAGACACTGTTGGAAAAAAGAATGAATGATACATGCGCAATGTTCTTATCACATCCTTCTGTTGCAACACACCTTTATATGTAACTTTTACATTCTCCGGTAATTGATTAATAATATTTTGACACTCTTTCCAGTATTTTAAATCTTCTTTGGGTCCATATATATCAAATACAACATCATGTTTTATTGACTTCAAGACACTTAATGCATAATGAAGGTTCTTCTTTCTTGAGATTCTAGAAATAAAAACAAGCTTTAATTCATTTTTAGCTTTCTTAAGTGCATCAAGATTCTGAACCTTTACAGCATTCTCAGCTTCTAATACACTATCAGTTCTAAATAATTTTTTGATTCTTTGAGTCTCAATAATATCAGTTGAATGAAAAGTGACATTATTATAAAGTTTAAAAAATTTATATACCCGTAAAAAAAGCAATTTTTTATTTTTTTTAATATTTAGTGCATTAACCTGTAATTCACCTCTTGGGGCTAGCACAACTTTTTTATGAAACACAAGCTTATTCAAAAACATAACGATTTGAGTGGTTATCGAAAAAAAACTATTTAAATACAATACATCGGGATCAAATTTTTTTATAGTTGTAAATATATTTTTAAAGCTCATTTTTGATAAATAAACAATTTGATTTTCATTAAATGGAATAACTGTATCACTAATGATATTTTTATATGCTTGGGTCTCTCCAAAGTCATGATTACTAGTGCATATCAGTATCTCAAAATCATCTTTCATTATATTAACAAGATTATTTATCGATGTGACTGGCCCACCTCCCTTATAGCCAGGCAAGAAACTATCTGTAAATATCAAAATCTTTTTCATCACCTTTTTCCTCACTTTAAAATTTCATAGCCTAAAAGTATCTCTTAATAATAGAAAACACTGGCTAAAATCTTTATTTTATTGAATACTTATTTATTACAAACATTCTTCTTAGTACCTCTAAGACCTTGGAAAAAAATAATATCGGATTAAAATAATCAAAATAAAACCATTTAACATTATTCACTTTATAAAGTTTATAAACTGCAAAAAGTTTTTTTATCCCAAAAATCTGGAGTGCTATTATTAGCAAACCAACAGTTTTTGGCTTTAAAATAGCTAATTCCTCTTGACTCAAATTACTTTTAAGATAAACTATATATGAAATTAATACTTTAATTCTAATATCAAAAATTTCTTCTTTCAAATTGGTAGTTAATGATCCTGAACTTCTGGTGACACAATATATTACTTTATCAACAACTTCAAATTTTTTCATTTTTAATCCTATTTTAGCTGAAAACATTACATCATTTGATGCTAGGACTTCATCAAACTTGACATTTGAAGATAAGATAAAGCTTTTTTTTACCATTTTGGACCACGGCACCGGAATATTATATTTTAGTTTTAAATTATTTTCTTGACTTTTTTTTAATATATAGTTTTTTAAAGTTATTTTATAAGATTTATGTCTATCTGCCTTTTCTTTACTATCAAGGTACATACTGGTAGGAATAAAAAAAACTACATCGTTATCACTTTTAAAATATTTACTTACAGTATTATAAAAATTATCTACAAAATAATCATCACTATCAGCAAAAAGTACCCACTCTCCCTTTGCTTTTTCTAAACCAATATTTCTACAGGTTCCTGCACTTTTGATTTTATCATTAATATAAAATTCAAAATCAAACCTATCATGTAAGAGATCAATATATTTTATATGTTCTACCTTACTTTTATCGTCTACGACTATAGTTTGTATATTTTTATCCTGTGGAATTGTAGATAATAGTTTTTCTAATAATTTTGATGAATTGAAATGTGGAATTATGATAGACAATTTCATTATTTTACTTACTATCAATAAGTTTAAAAACTTCTTCCCACATTTGTTCAGAAGATGTTTTTAATATTTTAGAATTTTTTTGTAGTGTATCATATATTTTTCTTTTCGAATTTACTTCAAGAATTAGATCAATTTTTTTGTATAAATCTTCATCATTCATTAACACATTCATAATTCCATCTGAAAAGCCATACTCCTTAAATAACATCTGGTATTTATGACTCCAGCCTGTTGCGAGTGATGGTACTCCTTGACTTAATGCACTCACTAAACCATGAAATCTACTTCCTATAGTACCTTCAGCTACACCAAGGATTCCTTTTATATTTAAAGCATTTGTTTCTTTTACAATTGGTATTCCACCAATTGCATCACTCATATTTTGAGCTAAAATTAAATCATTTTCACCTTCATGTACTAAAATAAAAGGCTTTTGTCCTTTCTCTTTAAGATACTTTGCACATTTAATCATAAATGGTAAATATGCATCACTCTCTTCTTTTGAAGTTTTATCTATCATTCTATAATTTGGTACTATACAAAACTTATTGTTTTCTCTATCAAAGTTTTCAGGCACTATCCCTGTTACTAAATTTGTAAAATCTGGAGAAAGTTTAACATTATCTTTATCACCTACAATCTCCTTTAGATAATCATAAGATATTTCTTCTCTTGCATAAGTTAAATCTGCTTTATCAATTATCTCTTTGATAGCATTTCGCATTTTTTTGGATTTAAAAGGTCCAAATGCTTGTGGAAGCAATATCACTTTTGAGTTATTTTGTTTCCATCTTTTGATTAAACGATTCAGGCGATAAGTTTTATAATATCCCCATTGGTCACTATATGCAAAACCTGCTGCATTGATGACAATATCAACCTCTTTTTCTAACACAAGACCGTACATTTTTCTAATTCTTTGTGGTAAAAACCCAAATAATGAACCCCACTGAATTCCAAATTTAAAAAGTTCTGCTTTTTGGTATAGTCCTAATTTTGCTCTTTTTTGATATGGTGTCATTGAAAAATCAGCAGGCATACAAAATTTAGCATCTGGATAATGCTCTTTCAATTTTTCTAGTATTGCAAAGAGCATAAGTTCCGCACCCTTATTTACGAAATTAGCTTTTCTTATTTCAATCATCATCTTTTTATCCTTTAATTATTTTTTTAACTATTGCTTTTAGTTTTACAAGTGGTAATTTAAGAGTTCTTTTTAACTTTTTTCTATTGTAATGTTTTTGTGCATC
>JAYEIM010000416.1:0-23551 GCA_034660095.1 Campylobacterota bacterium
TGGTTGTTTGGGTTTTTAAAAGATGGAAAATAAAATGAATTTAAAAAATAAAAACTATCCAGACATAAAGATGTCAAACAACTCTTTTATAATTACACTACATAAAAAATAAAGGGGTTGCAAATGCAAACAATTATTTAAAAAAACCTTAGATAAGGTTTATACTAAAATTTAGATATAATATAAGAAATACAATTTAAAGAGTAAATTATGGTTACAAAAGAAGATTTAGCAAATGCAATATTAGATTTGAAAACATCTCAAAAAGAGATGAATGATACTATGGACAAACGACATAAAAAAACAGAAGCAACTGTTGAAAAAGTTGCAAAACAAATTGACAAAGTTTCAAAATTAGTTGGAAATGTATCAAACAATCAAGGATATATAGCAGAAGAATTTTTCTATAATTCTCTATCCTCAAATCCATCATTAAATGGAATCAAATATGATTTTACAGATAAAAATATCACAAGAAAAAGATTTGGTATTGAAGATGAATTTGATATGGTTTTAATAAATGGTAAAGATGTAGCAATAATAGAAACAAAATATAAAGCTCATTCAAAAGATATCATAAAATTAGTTACAAAAAAACTAGAAAACTTTAAAATATTATATCCAGAATATAAAGACTATTCACACCATTTAGCACTTGCTAGTTTTCATATCAATGATGATGTAAAAAAAGAAGCTAAAAATAATAATGTAATACTTCTACAAAGAAAAGGCGACTTGATAGAAACAATCTAACTATCACTGTAATGGTAAGTAAATAATCAAGCCTAAAATTAATTATATTGACTACTGGTCAACTTTATGAACTATTAAGAAAAATTATAATATTATCTGATAACTGACTATTGGTCAAAAAAGGATAATAGTGTCTAAACAACAAAAAAAATTAGATAAACGGAAACAGATAGCAAAATCTACATGTAATCTTTTTATTGAAAAAGGTTTTGTAAATATATCAATTAGTGAGATAGCAAAAGTTGCTGGTATTGGAAAAGGTACTGTGTATGAGTATTTTGCAAATAAAGAAGATATTGTTTTTGAGCTTATGAGTTGTCTTCAAGAGGATTATGATCCAAAACTAAAGTTTAACCTACAAAATAGTGACAATACAAAACAAAAAGTGATATATCTATTTGATCTTTTTTTAAATGAAGATGAAACTGTCAAAACACAAAAAAAGATATATAAAGAGTTTATAGCTGTATCATTAAATAACCCAAGCGATGAGATAATAAAATATCAAAAAATAATGAAAGATAAATATACTGAAATTTTATTGGAGATATTTAATGAAGCAATTGATAAAGGTGAATTGATTGAAAAGTCAATCTCTTTAGTTCCAAGTGTTTTTGCAACTATTGAAGGGTTTTTCATCATAAATGATGATAAAAAATTGATAATGGATTATATAGATAGTTTATTTAAAATATTAGAAAAGAGAGGGAATTAAATTGATAAAAAAAATGTTGGTACTACTTAGTTGTCCACTTTTATTGTTTTCATATACGATAGATTTTGAAACATCACTAAGTAAAACAATTGATAACAATAAAGGCTTGAAAGCAAAGCAGTTAGAGATAGAAAAATCAAAATTAGATTTAGAAGAGGCTAAGGGTTATAATTACGGTAGCTTAGTATTTAATGAAAATATATCTCATACAAATAATGCAGGATATGTTTTTGGTATGAAGATGGCTTCAAGGGAAGCACAAATGTCAGATTTTGGTTTTACTACAGCTAATTTTGCACAGATGCAAACAGCAATGGGTGCAGGGCAAGAGATAGGTGGAACACAACCAGATGCTTTAAATCATCCAGATGCTAGAACAAACTATGAAACAAAGCTTACATATAAAGTTCCATTATTTACAGGCTATAAACTTCAAAATGCTAAAAAGATGGCACAGTTGCAAATTTTAGCAAAAAAAGCAAAATATAGTTATGATGAAAAAGCTTTAGGTTTAGAGGTATTAAAAGCATATAATGGTGCAGTTGCTTCAAAAGAGTTTATAAAAGCCACAAAAAAAGCAAAAGAGGCGACTTCATCTTTTGTAAACTTTGCTAGTGAACTTTTCAATGAAGGGTTAGTAACTTCAATAGATGTAAAACAGGCAAAAGTTTATGATATGGGTGTTGATGCCAAGATGATAGAGGCACAAAATAGATATGATCTTGCTCTTTCATATTTAAAATTTTTAACATCAGATGATACAATTACTGATGTTGGAAATTTTAAAAATATTAACAATGATATAACATCACTTAAATCACTTCAAGATAAAGCACATCAATTTAGAGAAGATTTTAGATGGATGAGATACAACACAGATACAATGAGATCTAAAATAGATTTTGATAGTGCAGATAACTATCCAATGATAGGGGTACAGGTTGAGTATGGATATAATGATGATCAACTAAATAATATAGATGGTAATAAGGATTATTATTTAGGGGCAATTGGGTTGTCATATACTTTGTTTGATGGGGCAATTTCATCTTCAAAAATACAAAAAGCAAAAATAGAGTATAAAAAAACTAAACACTATTTTGATTATATGAAAGATGGTATAAAGCTGGAGATTGAAAAAAACTTATTAACATTTCAAGCAAAACAAAAAATCTTTAAACAAAAAATCAAAGCACAAAATTTATCAGATGAAGTATTAGAACAATCTCAACAGATGTATAAAAACCATCTTATAAATATGAGTAACTTACTTATGCAGCAAGCAAATCAACAAAAAGCAAGTGCCGAAACTATTATGGCTAATTATGAAAAATCATTAGCAGCAGCAACTTTACAAATATCTTTAGGGGAGAAATTAAAATGAGAAAAAATATAGGATTTAAAATAGTATTAGGCTTATTGGTATTGGTAAATATCTCATTTGCACGAACGATAGAATTAAGTTCAACAGTTATATCAGACAATGAAAAATATATCACAAGTAGATTTATGGGATTTATAAAAGATGTTGAAGTTAGTGAAGGGGATATGGTAAAAAAGGGTCAACTTTTATACTCTATAGATTCAACAGAGATTGACAATAAAAAACAACAAGCACTACTTGGCGTGCAGATGTATAAAAATCAATATCTAACTATGAAAAGAAACTATGAAAGATTTAAAAGACTTCTAGAAAAGGGACTTGTTTCAAAGTTTGAAGTTGAGCAATTAGAGTTGGGAACTGCTAATCTTAAAGATATGGTAACTATAAGTGAATCTCAAGTAAAAGAGGTGGAAAATCAATATAGATATTTGAGCATATTAGCTCCAAATGATGGTGTAGTTATAAGAAAAAATATCAAAGCAGGAGAGATGGCAATACCTGGTATGCCTGCACTTATCCTTACAGATCTTAGTAGTTTAAAGATAAAAGCAGAAGTATCTGAAAGTGATCTTTTTAAGATAAAAGTAAAAGATAAGGTAAAAGTAAATATACCATCTTTAAAATATACAACAACAGGAGTTATTAAATCTATAATTCCAAGTTCAAACCCTATGACACATACATTTATGATAAAAATATCATTTAAAACAACATCTCAAGTTTATCCTGGAATGTATGCAAAAGTTAAAATAGAAGTAAAGTAAAAGGCTACTAATATGAAAGAGAAAAATCTTGACCATATATCAGTTGTAGATTATGCAGGAAAGTTAGCTAAAAGTTTTTTATATAGCCCTTTGACTGCTGTGTTAGCTGTGTTTTTAATATCTATAGGATATATGGCATTAGAAATTATGCCAAGAGAGGAAGATCCTCAAATTGCAATTAGTGGTGGAAGTATAATTATACCTGCACCTGGTTTAAATCCAAAGCAAATAGAAAAAATCATAGTTGAACCACTTGAACAAAGACTTCGAGAGATAAAAGGTGTTGAACATATATATTCTATGAGTATGGATAGCGTTGCTGTTGTAAATGTTATGTATTATATTGGACAAAATAGAGAGAGTTCAAATCTAAAACTTTATGATAAAGTTATGCAAAATATGGATCAGCTTCCAAAAGAGGTTATGCAACCTTTAGTAAAACCTTTTGATATTGATATAGATATACCTATAGTAAATATTGCTTTTTATCAAAAAGATAAAAGTGTTGACTATAACACTTATGTAAAAGTAATTCAAAATTTAAAACACAAAATAAGTACTCTTGATAATGTTTCGAAAACTCAACTAAAAGGTATGAAAAAAGAACAGTATAATGTAAATGTAGATTTAGCAAAATTAAAAGGATATCATCTCTCATTAGGTCAAATTATTGAAGCTATAAAATCTATAACTATAAATGTACCAGATGTTAAGCTTGAAACAGACAATAACGAACTTGTGGTATTTGGTATTAAAAATGCTATTGATAGTATAGAAGATGTTGGAAATATAATTGTTGCACAATATATGGGAAGTCCAATATATTTAAAGAATGTAGCTTCAGTTGAAGATGGATTTGATACACAAAATAAACAAAGTGCTAAAATAATTTTAAAAGATTCAAGTAGTGATAAATTAACACATTATGAGCAAGTAACATTAAGTGTATCAAAACTAGGTGGAACAAATGCAGTTTTTGTGGCTGAAGATGTAGCAGAATTATTGAAAGATTCTCAAGATTTCTTAGCTAATAATGGGATAGGTTTTACAATCACTAGAAACTATGGACAAAGAGCAAATGAAGCTGTAAATGAGCTTGTGCATCATCTGGTTTTAACTATTTTGATTATTGCAGTTATGTTGGTATTTTTCTTAGGTTGGAAAGAATCATTAATAGTTACATTTACAGTTCCAGCAATTTTAGCTATAACATTATTTGTAGCTTACATGACAGATCAAACTATAAATAGGATTACACTTTTTGCATTTCTACTCTCCTTGGGATTGTTGGTTGATGCTGCTATTATTGTTATAGAAAATATCCATCGACATCTACATGCACATGACAGTGAATTTGAAGATATGGATGAGTTAGTTATAAAAGCAACAGATGAGATAGGAGCTCCTACAAATGTAGCAACATTGGCTATTATACTTACAATGGTTCCTATGGCATTTGTGGGAGGTATGATGGGTGAATTTATGAAGCCAATACCTTATAATGTTCCAATTGCACTGATTGCATCATTGTTTGTGGCGTATATATTTACACCTTATCTAAGCAAGAAACTTATAAAACGGAATGATGATGGTGCGCATCATCATAATATTAAAAAAGATGGGGATAAATAATGAGTCATAATACACATAATGGTGGAAAATTTGAAAATTTTATCCATGGAATTTTAGATAGTAGATTTAAAAAATTTATGGTGATTATTATTGTTTTAGCTTCACTTGCTGGGTCAATTATGATGTTCCCTTCAAAATTAGTTTTAGCAAAAATGCTTCCAGGAAAAAGTACAAATACATTTACAATTTATATTGATACTCCATCAGGAAGTACAATATCTCAAACTAAAAAAGCAACAAAATGTGTAACAGATATTTTACAAATAGAAAAAGAAGTTACAGATCTTGATATCTTTTTAGGGCAAGGTTCCCCTCTTGATTATGCTGGATTAGTAAAAGGTAGCGGTATGAAAATGGGTGAACAATATGCAGAGGTAGTTGTAAATCTTACAGATAAAAACACAAGAGAAGAAAAATCATTTAATATGGTACAAAGATTAAGACCAATACTTCAAAAAAACTGTTCAAATATTGTAAGTGGTACTAGTATAAAAATGATAGAGATGCCAGCAGGTCCACCCGTATTGGCTTCTATTGTTGTTGAAGTTTATGGCAATGAGAGTAGTAAGGTTGTTGAACTATCAAAAAAAGTGGCAAAACTTTTAAGTCAAACAGATGGTTTAGTTGATGTAGATGTTATGAGTGATGAGGTTTATAAAAAATATGAACTTATACCATTAACAGATAAAATCACAAGAAGTGGGCTAAGTGTTGATCAAGTAAATAAAATATTGTATCTTGCATTTGAAGGTATGGTTACAGGTGTAAAAAATACTATAAAAAATAATGATCAAATAGGTATATTCGTTGTTTTAAGTGATGAAACACAAAATATTGAAAAACACACAATAGAACACTTAAAAAGTAAATTAAGTTCATTGAATCTTATGAATAAAAAAGGTGCGATGATACCATTGATGGAGGTTGTAACTATTGAAGAAACAACTTCAAATCCTACAATATTTCATAAAAATTTAAAAACTATGATAAATGTTGTTGCTGAAACTGATATGGTTAGTCAAGTTTATCCACTACTTGATGCTAGAGAAAAGATGATAGAAGTTTTTAGTGAAAAATATGAGATAACAAATGCTGATATGATGAGTACTTATATGTTTGATTTGAATTTAAAAGATAAAAAGACAGGGGAAACTTATCTTTTAAGATGGGATGGAGAGATGAAAGTTACACTTGATACATTTAGAGATCTAGGAGCTGCATTTATAGCTGCACTTGTATTGATATTTTTACTTTTAGTTGTATATTATAAATCATTTGCAATTAGTGGTATTATTTTAGGAGGTAGTTTTTTATCTATTATAGGTGTTATTGTTGGTCATTGGGTTGCAGATATAATTACAGTAGAGACTTTCTTTTTAACAGCTACTTCTTTGATTGGATTTATTGCACTTATGGGTATAAGCTCTAGAAACTCACTCCTTTTGATAGATTTTGCTAAAACATTAATAGAAGAAAAAAATATAGAAAAAAGAAGAGCTATATCCATAGCTAGTGCTACAAGAGCAAAACCAATTATATTAACAGCAATAGCTATTATATTAGGTTCGGCACTTTTAGCTTCAGACCCTGTATTTGGTGGACTTGGAGTTGCACTTATTTCAGGAACTGTTGTAGCTGTAATTGTATCGTTGATATTTATACCGGTACTTATGGATAATTCAAAAGCTATTTAGTAGTAAGTAATTATATGAGGTGTATCACTTGTCAAGCAATATCTGCAAAAATAATTTGTAAAGCTTGTCAAGATAATTTATTAACTTCATCTTTTTACAAAAGAGAATTAGAAAAAGATTTTTTTGTTTATAGTTTTTATAAAATTGATGAAGTTAAAGAGCTTTTAAATACAAAATATGAATTTTATGGAGATAAAGTATTTAATATTTTAGCTTCATTATCTTTTAAAAAATTTGCAAAAAACTTTGAATTTACAAACAAAGTTTATGCTATACCTATAGATGATCATACAAGACATCAGTTTTCACAAACTGCAATTTTAACAAAACATTTAAAATCTAAAAATATCAAACCAATATACAATAGATTAAAAGCTACAAATATAGTAAAGTATGCAGGAAAAGATTTAAAATTTAGACAAAATAACAAAAGAAAGTTTATATACAAAGGTGATAAAAATATTCAAGTTATTTTAGTAGATGATTTAGTTACTACAGGAACAACTATACTTGAAGCAAAAAAAATACTAGAAGATAATGGATGTGAGGTTTTATTTGCTTTAGTTATAAGTGATGTAAGTATTTAATCTTTCTATTTACAATTAAGCCACTGTAATTTTTCTAATTCTTTTACTCTTTCCAAATGAAACTTTTCCAATATTTCACTAAATATTTAATATACAAATTGTACTTATTACTTTAAGATTTAATACACCTTTAAATAATATTATTGCTAACATATGATAAAATTCCAATAATAAGCAAAAGGATCGTATAAGTTGATAGCAATAGTTGATTATAATATGGGAAATTTAGCAAGTGTTTATAATGCTTGTAAATTGATAGATGTAAAAGCAGATATAGTAAGTAATCCTGAGAAATTAAAAGAGTATGATAGAGTTATATTGCCAGGTGTTGGTGCATTTGGTGATGCAATGGAACATCTTGAATCAACAGGGATGAAAAAAGTAGTTTTAGATTTTGCAAAAACTGGGAAACCTATGATTGGTATTTGTTTAGGGATGCAACTATTGTTTGAGTCATCTCAAGAGTTTGGAGATACAAAAGGTTTAGGTTTAATTCCTGGAAAAGTTGTAGCATTTGATAAATCAAAAATGGATATGGAAGACCACAAAGTACCACATGTAGGGTGGAATAAATTATTTCATAAAAATAATTGTAAACTTTTCAATGGATTAGAAAATCCATACCTTTACTTTGTACACTCTTTTCATGCTATAACTGATGAAAAATATACAATAGGAACTACACATTATGGATATGATTTTGTAAGTGCAGTACAAAAAGATAACATCTATGGATTTCAACCACACCCAGAAAAGTCACACGACAATGGGATACAGATACTTAAAAATTTTATGGAGATATAATTATGGATAAGCACTTATTAGAATATATAGAGATAAAAGATTTTAAATGTTTTAAAGATTTTCATGCAAAAGGATTTAAAAGAGTTAATCTAATAGGTGGGAAGAATAATGTTGGTAAGACGGCTTTTATGGAGGCTTGCTATATTAATGTTCACTCTATGGATTTAAAACTTTTAGTTTTTTCATTATCTGTAATTAAAGCTATGAGAGAAAATTTAAATATATTAAGTGGAGACAACATCGATATTAAAAAATATATTGAATTATCTAATAATATATTTACTAATTCAAATAAAAACTGTGCATCATTTACAATAGAAGATATAGATGGAATAAAACAATATATCTTGAAGTTTAATGAAAATGATATAAAAGTAAATATAAATGATTTTTCATATGAAGTTGAAAGTCTTGAAAATATTAAATTTATAGATAACTTTGGTTTATCAAATAGAGAAATAATAAAGTTTTATTCTGCTATACAAAAGAAAAAAAAAGAATCATTTTTAAATGATATTTTACATGAATTTGATGATAGGATAGAATCATTTAAAATTATTGATAGTAAACCCCAATGTGAAATAAATGGCAATTATCATGAAATAACTGAATTTGGTGATGGTGTACGCCATCTTGTATCAATAGTTACTGCACTTTTTACTTGTGAAAAAGGATATTTATTTATAGATGAGATTGATAATGGTATTCACTATACACAGCTAGATGAAATTTGGAAAATTATATTAAACTTATCTGATAAATTAAATGTTCAAGTTTTTGCTACAACACATTCTAAAGAGTGTATAGAATCTTATGCAAGAGTTTCTAAGAAATTAGAAGATGAGGATATAAGTTTTATTGAACTTGGAAAAAATAAAGAAAATAAATTAGATTCTATTGTTATGAATTCAGAACGATTTTTAAGATATATAAAAATGGGCAATGAGGTAAGAGGATGGTAGTTATTGCTTATGAGGGAAAATCGGATGGTGATTTTTTTGATTCTTTACTTGAAGAGTATAATTTAAATAATAATAAAACAATATATTATGACTTCAAAGGAAAAGATAATATTTTAGATATTACTCATAAATATTATGATGAAATAGAATCTGATATAGAAAAAATTAATAAAATATTGATAGTTGTTGATGCTGATAATGAAAAAGATACAAATCCAAATAGAGGATATGAGAATTCTAAAAAAGCACTAATAAAACTTATCGAAGATTTAGATTTTAATATACCCATTGAATATCACATAATGTGTGATGAAAATAAAGAGGGACATTTAGAGTCATTTTTATTATCTGTATTGGATGATGAACAAAAAGAGTGTATTGATAAATTTAAAGAATGTTATAAATATGAGTTAACAGACAAGTGGGCATATAGGACTTTTTATAAACAAAAGAGGCATCCTTTTGATTATAATCATCCAAATTTTAATAATCTAAAACAAAAACTACAAAACTTATTTAACTAAAAGGAACAAAAAACAATGGATATATTACCAGCGATAGATTTAAAAGATGGAAAAGCAGTAAGACTTAGTAAAGGTGTTATGGATAGTGCAAAAATATATAGTGATGAACCTTGGCAAGTTGCTAAAAGGTTTGAAGAGTTAGGTTCAAAGTGGTTACATATAGTTGATTTAAATGGTGCGTTTGCAGGGGAGCCAGCAAATTTAGAACAAATTAAAAAGATAAGAGAAAATTGTAATCTAAAAATTGAACTTGGTGGGGGTATCAGAGATGAAGAAACTATCAAGATGTATATTGAACTTGGAGTTGATAGACTTATTTTAGGTTCAATTGCTGTAAAAGATCCACAATTTGTAAAAGATATGGCTGCAAAATATCCAATTGCTGTTGGTATTGATGCTATGAATGGTATGGTAGCAGTTGAGGGTTGGGCAGAAGTAAGTACTATGAAAGCTACAGATTTAGCTAAAGAGTTTGCAAATGCAGGAGTAGATGCGATTATCTGCACAGATATATCAAAAGATGGTATGCTTTGTGGTGTAAATGTTGAGTGGACTCAAGAGATTGCATTATCTTCTGGAGTTGATACCATAGCTTCTGGTGGAGTTAAAGATATAGAAGATATTGTAAATTGTAAAGAAAATGGAAATATAGCAGGTTGTATTGTTGGTAAAGCATTTTATGAAGGTACACTTGACTTGGAAGAGGCTTTTAAAGTTTTATAAAGTAAAAATTAGATAAAATCGCAATCCTTTAAATTATATTTAGTAATTTATTGTGAAATTCACATGTAGCAATTCTATAAGAGTTGTATTGATACTTTGTATTAGTATGAAAGGCTACAGAGGATGATGTCATATATTATTTTGATATACATCAAACCAAACTCGAAAATAATCCGCCAAAATGGCAAAAAGAAGGACAACTTATGGTTACAATGAAAGACTTATTAGAATGTGGTGTACACTTTGGTCACCAAACAAGAAGATGGAATCCAAAAATGAAAAAATTCATTTTCGGTGTAAGAAAAAATATTTATATTATTGATTTACAAAAAACACTTAGATACTTCAGATATACATATACTTTAGTTAGAGACGAAGCTGCATTAGGTAAAACAATGATTTTTGTTGGTACTAAAAAACAAGCTAGTGAAGCTGTTAAAAAAGCTGCACAAGATTGTGGTATGCCATATGTAAATCATAGATGGCTAGGTGGAATGTTAACAAACTACCCAACAATGAAAAAATCAATTAGAAAACTTGAAATTATCAAAAAAATGAGAGAAGAGGGTCAGCTTGATCTTATGACTAAAAAAGAAGCATTAATGCTTACTAGAACAGAAACTAAGTTAGAAAACTACCTTGGTGGTATCAAAGATATGAAAAATCTTCCTGATATGATGTTTGTTATTGATGCAGTAAAAGAAAAAATTGCTATTTTAGAAGCTAGAAGACTTGGAATTAAAGTTTATGCTCCTTTAGATACAAACTGTGATCCTGATTTAGTTGACTTCCCAATTCCAGGAAATGATGATGCGATTAGATCAATTCAACTTTTCTGTAACGAAATGGCAGCAGCTATGAATGAAGGTAAAGCTTCTCTTGCTGAAGATAATGGTGAAGAGGAAGAAGTTACTGAAGCAGAGGTTGCAGAAGTGGCCAAAGAGGTTAAAGAAGAAGCTGCTGCAGCAACAGAAGCAACTACAGAGGAGGTATAATTATGTCAGCAGCATCTCCAAAACTAATTAAAGAGTTAAGAGAAAAATCTGGTGCAGGTATGCTTGACTGTAAAAAAGCATTAGTTGCATGTGATGGAAACATTGATGAAGCTATTAAACACTTAAGAGAAGCTGGTTTATCTAAAGCAGCTAAGAAATCTTCAAATGTTGCAGCAGAAGGTTTAGTATCAATTTTAGTAAATGAAGATGGTACAAAAGTTACAATGACAGAGATCAACTCTCAAACAGATTTTGTTGCAAAAAATGAAAACTTTTTAGCTTTAAAAGATGAAATCACTGCACATGTACAAGTAAGTGGTGCAACAACAACAGAAGAGTTAAATGCAACAACAATAAATGGAACAAACTTTGAAGAGTATTTAAATACAAATATTGCTACTATTGGTGAAAATATTGTTGCTAGAAAAATGGTAACAGTATCAACTGACACTGGTGTTGTAAATGGTTATGTTCATTTAGGTAAAGTTGGTGTTATATTAGCAGCAACATGTGCACCTGAGGCAAAAGAAAAAACTTCTGATTTACTTAAAAAGATCTCTATGCATGCAGCTTCTATGAAACCAACAGTTATATCTTATAAAGATTTAGATGCTGATTTTATTGAGTCTGAAAATAAAGGTATCATTGCTGATATTGAGAAATTAAATATTGAGTTACATAGACTTGGTAAACCAGAGAAAAAAATACCTGAGTTTGTAAGCAGATGTCAACTTACTGATGAAGCATTAGCTAAAGCTGAAGAGAATATGAAAGCTGAACTTAAAGCTCAAGGTAAACCAGAGAAAATATGGGACAAAATTATACCTGGACAAATTGCAAGATTTATTACAGATAATACACAACTAGATACTACTCATGCACTACTTAGTCAGCCATATGTTATGGATGATTCAATGACAGTAGAGCAAGCTATAAAAGCTTGTGATGAGTCTATTGAAATAGTTGAATATGTAAGATATGAATTAGGTGATGGTATAGAGAAAAAAGAAGAAGATTTTGCAGCTGAAGTAGCAGCGCAAATGGCTAACTAGTACTTTAATTATGTACTTAAAGTGTTAAGTAGATGCAAAATAATAGCACTAATAACACAAAACACCCTTTACTTCAAGTAAAGGGTGTCTCACACAATTTCGATTATCCACTTTTTGAAAATATTGATTTAACACTCCAGCACAATGAGTCTATTGCAATAATGGGTGTAAGTGGTAGTGGAAAATCAACTCTTTTAAATATATTTTCCTCTTTATTGATTCCAAATAAAGGTGAAGTGTACTACAATAATAAAAATATATTTGATTTATCTAAAAATGAACTTTTAGAAGTTAGACGAAATGATTTTGGTATAATTTTTCAAGCTCACTATCTGTTTCGAGGTTTTGATGCTAATGAAAATTTAAAAATATCAGAATTTTTAAGTGAACAAAAAGTTGAATCAGATTTATTAGAGTCATTAAAAATTGATCATGTAATGAAGCAAGGTATTGGTGAGTTAAGTGGTGGACAGCAACAAAGATTATCTTGTGCAAGGGTTATGACAAAAAAACCAAAGATAATATTTGCAGATGAACCAACAGGTAACTTAGATGTGCAAACTGCAAATGAAGTTATGGATGTTTTGTTTGATTATGTGAAAAATAATGATTCTGGATTGATAATAGTTACACATGAAGAAAATATAGCTTATAAATGTGACAAAGTTTATATGCTAAATGAATATAAATTGGAGCAATTAAAATGAAAAGTTTGATTTTAGTATCTAGAAAACCAATAATTATTCAAATATTTACACTGGTTTGTAAAAAATTAAATTTATCACTAAAAGTTCTTCCCGAAGCACAGTTAGATCATAAAGTAGATATAGTTGTTATAGATGACGAATTTATAGATGAGAGATTTAATATACTTAAATCATACTCAAAATTAATTGGTGCTATTACAAATGAAGAGTTACCATTTGATACTGCTGATGATTTTATAATCCCTTTACCATTTTTACCATCATCTCTACAAAATATTTTAGAGATACAAATAGAGGTACTAAATAAAAGAATAAATTCAAAAATGTATATTTCTAATGTTGAAGTTTCAGATGAAGAGTATAAAGATGAATTTACTACAAGTGACATAAAAGATGAAGAAGAAGATGAAGAAGATACAGAGCAAGCTGTAGAGTATCTTGAAAGTTTAGCTGATGACATAGCTGATGATATGAATGAGGAAACTGATGATAGTGTTGTTTCTGTAGCATCAATAGCATCAATAACAGGCGGAGGCATCTTAGATAAAAGTGAATTATCTTCTATTGAAAATATTATTAATGAAAATGTAGTTGAAGATGAAGTTTCAAATTTTGTAGAATCTGACTCAAACGAAGAGGAGTGGTTAGATCTTTCTTCAATTATTGATCAGGCAATTGATGAAGTAAATACTGTTAATAATATATATGATAAATATGATAGTAAACCTATAAAACTATTACTAAATGATTATGATTTAGAACAATTGTCGCCACTATTAAATATGTTAAATCAAGATATTATTGATTCATTGACAGAAGGACATGAAGTTAATCTTCAATTAAAGCTTGGTAAACATGATGAACAATCAGATCAATAAGGGTGCAATACTACTTTTATCAGGTCCAAGTGGCTGTGGTAAAAGCTCTTTACTTAAAGAGTTATATAAGGTTGTAAAAAATTATTATTTTTCTATCTCTACAACTACAAGAGAGCCTAGAGATGGTGAAAAAGATGGTGTGGATTATTTTTTTGTAACCAAAGAGGAGTTTAGAAAAGATATTGACAACGGATACTTTTTAGAATGGGCAGAAGTTCATGGAAATTATTATGGGACATCATTAAAACCTATAAACAAAGCATTAGAGGAGTCAAAGTTAGTTATATTTGATATTGATGTGCAAGGTTTTGAACAAGTTATAAAAAAACTAAAAGATATTACAACTACAGTATTTATAACAACTCCTTCAATTAAAGAGTTGGAAAAAAGATTATATAGTAGAGATACAGATAGTAAAGATACGATTGAAAAACGAATTTTAAATGCTAAAAAAGAGATAGAGTATATAGATAAATATGATTATTTTATAGTAAATGACAATCTAAAAATAGCATCAAATCAACTAATATCAGTTGCACAAAGTGCACTTATAAAATCAACACTCTATGATAAAAATATTATTATTAAAAATTGGAATATTTAATAATTTAAATTTCAGTTTTACTTACTGCTTTCCCAAAGTGCCAACCTTGCATATAATCAATCCCTAAATTTTTAGAAGTGATATATATATCTTCACTGCTTACAAATTCAGCAACAGTTTTAACACCTAGTTTTTTACAAAATTGAGATATAGTTTCAACAATTAAAGCTTGTTTTGGTTTTGTATCTACCTCTTTTATTAATGAACCATCTATTTTAACAAAATCAATATTTAGTTCATCAATCATATTAAAGTTTGAATAACCTGCTCCAAAATCATCAACACCAACAGTACATCCAAACTCTTTTACTTTAATAATAAAATCTTTAACTAAATTATAATCTTCTATCTCTTCACTCTCTAGTATCTCAAAGTCAAGAAGTTTTGCCTCCTCTTTATTGTTTTCTAAAGTGCCAAAAATGAATTGTTGTGTTTGCTTATTTACAATATCGTCAAATGATATATTAACTGCAACTCTTATGTTTTTTTCTTTTATAGTTTCTATAACGCCATTTAGCATAACTTTAATAATAATTGGAAATAATTTCGCTTTTTTTGCAATAGGTAAAAATATATAAGGTGCTACTTCTGTTCCATCATCTGCTATATATCTAATAAGTGCTTCATATTTATAAACTTCTTGAGTTTGTGAATCTATTATTGGTTGGAAATATGGTACAAAATTACCATTGTCAAAACCATTTTTTATCTTTTTTACCCATGCAATATTCTCTTCAAAATCAGCTTTTTGTTCAAATTGAGATGGATCATACTCTAAAATTTGTAAATACTTTCCTCTGGCTTTTTGTATCGCTCTTTGTGCATATTCAAAAGCATGTTTATCTGTCGATAGTGCTATACCAATTGTTATGTTTAAATCAATATTAGTATCGCTTAGAGTTACCCCATGTAGATTTATATCCATTGAGAACTGATGACATAATTTTTTAAAATCCATTAAACAATTATCCTCATCACCACATACACATAGTACTACAAATCTATCAGAACCAACTCTATAAACTTCATATTCACTATCAAAATACTCTTTTATTTTAAGAGAAAATTGCACTAGTATCTCATCTCCATTTGTTTCTCCGTAGAGATCATTTAATACAGAAAATTTATCTATATCAATAAGAGCTATAAGAGCAGCATTTTTTGATTGGTCAATCGTTTTTATTAGAGCATTTCTATTTGGTAAGTGGGTAAGTTGATCTCTATAAAGATCCCTTAATTCATGATATAATAAAGAAGATTTCATAGTATCAAGAAGTTTTTTTATATTAATAGGTTTTAAAACATATTTATCAACCCCTAGCTCAATTGCTTCAAGTAAATATTCTGAATTTGAAAATGCTGTTGCAACTATGATAGGTATATTTGGATTTATAGCCTTAATCTCTTTTGCCATCTCCAAACCATTCATATTTGGCATATTTACATCTGTTATTATTAAATCAATCTCTTGTTGGTGCTCTTTAAATAATTCAAGCCCAATAGCTCCATCTTCTCCAATATACTGTTTTTTTGTAAAAGACTCAAGAATACCTTTTGTTACATCTCTTAAATACTCTTCATCTTCACAATATAATACCGTTACATCTTTTAATTCAGATACATTTTCTACCATAATTACTCTTTATTTATAATACTTTTAGATATACTACAATAAATTTAATAAATAGCGAATAATAGATGGTAAGAAATGATAAAAATATTATAATTATAAACACGGGTGGAACATTTAACAAGATATATAATCAATTAAATGGAAATTTAGAAATATATAAAAAAAATAGTGCTATAAAACAGATATTAATCTCTTCAAAAATAAAAGATGTAAAACTAGATGGTTTAATTTATAAAGATAGTCTTGATATAACCAATAAAGATAGAGATAAACTGGTAAATTATATAAATAATTCTAAATACAATAAAGTTTTGATTGTTCATGGTACAGATACTATAAATCTTACTGCACTTTATCTAGCACATAAAATTAAAGATAAACAAATACTACTAACAGGTGCAATGGTACCTTTTAGTATAGATCCTATTGAAGCTACATCAAATTTAATGATGGGGTACGGTTTTTTAAAAAATTGTACAAAAAACAATGTTTATATATCGATGCATGGTTTTGTTAAAAAATATAATAAAATTAAAAAAAATAGAGAACTTGGTGTATTTGAATAAAATGGAAATCAAAGAACTTCAATCTACTGAAAAAACTGAGAATCTTTTAGAAGAAACTATAGTAGTTTATAGTAATGGAGAAATTGAGCTTAATGTATCTGTTGAAGAAGATACAATATGGCTAACTCAAAAGCAAATAACAGAACTTTTTGATGTTACTAAACAAAATATTAGTTTACATATTAATAATATTTTTAAGGAAGAAGAGCTAAACACTATTTCAGTTGTCAAGGATTACTTGACAACTGCTAAAGATGGAAAAAGATATAAAACAAAACACTATAATCTTGATATGATTATATCTATTGGTTATCGTGTAAACTCAGTAAAAGCAACAAAATTTAGACAATGGGCTACAGGAGTATTAAAACAATATATTTCAGATGGTTATGTTATAAATCATGACAAAATAACTCATCAAAGATTTAAAGAGTTGGAAAATGATGTTTCAATACTTAAAAAAAGTGTAAATAATATTTCTAAGTTAATTAAAAATGACACTATTAAAATAGAAGAGGGTATTTTTTATAACGGTGAAGTGTATGATGCTTATACTTTTATATCTGATTTACTAAAAAGTGCAAAAAAAAGTATCATTTTGATTGATAATTATATTGATGATACAGTTTTAACTATGTTGGCTAAAAATCAAAATATAGCTTATACTATTTATACAAATAATATATCAAAACAATTAAAACTAGATATAGAAAAATACAATCAACAATATGCTAACTTGAAAGTAAAAATAACCAAATCTTATCATGATAGATTTATAATAATAGATGATATTGAGATGTATAATATAGGAGCTAGTTTTAAAGATGTAGGTAAAAAGATATTTTCTATTAATAGAATGGATAGAAGTTTATTGCAGTTGGATAACCAAATCAAATGATGAGAATATATCAACAATTTACAAATAATTATGAATTTGAAAAAGTTAACTTTGATATGAAAGAGAGTGCTTTATGTCTATAGTTAAATGTACCCATTGTCACCTTGAGTTTGATGAAAAGGTGATGATAAAAGAGCCAGATAATCCAGAATTAAATTTCTGTTGCAATGGTTGTCAAGGTGTTTATCATCTACTTCAAGATGATGGGCTAAATAGTTTTTATGATAAAGTTGGAAAAAATAAGCTTGATAAACCAATTGCTATTGGAAAAGATAGCTCTAATTTTGATATGGATAGTTTTAAACAAAGATATATTAAAACAACCAATGATGGATTTAGTTCTGTTGATCTTATCATTGAAGGGATACATTGTGCCGCTTGTATTTGGTTAAATGAAAAAGTATTAGATGAAACGGCAGGTATTTTAGAGATTAATATAAATTTTACAAATAATAAAGCAAAAATAATATGGGATGAAGAGACTATTGCGTTGTCACAAATTATAGACAAAATCAGAAGTATTGGGTATAACGCTTACGCTTATGATAGAACTGATAGTGAGATAAAAGCAACAAAAAATAAAAAAGATTTTTTTCTTAGAATGAGTATTGCGATATTTGCTTCAATGAATATTATGATGATAGATGTTGCTAAATATACTGGATTTTTTACAGGTATGGATGAAGAGATGCTTCGTATGATACATATGGCAGAATTTATTTTTTCTACACCTGTATTATTTTATAGTGGTTGGATATTTTTTAGAGGTGCATATTATGGTCTAAAAAATAAAATTATAAATATGGACTTTTTAGTAAGTGCAGGGGCTACTCTTACATATATCTATTCATTATATGTATTGTTTGGAGGGGTTGGACATAGTTATTTTGATAGTGTTGCTATGATTATAACTTTTGTACTTGTTGGTAAATATCTTGAAGTATTGGGTAAAAAAAGTGCCGTTGATACTATGGACAAAATAAAATCTCAAATACCTCTTGAAGCTACAATTATAAGTGATGGTGGTAAAAAAGTTGTTCAATTAGATAAAATTATTATAGGAGATATAATTGAGGTAAAAAATGGTGAAAAGGCAAGTGTTGATGGTGAAGTTATAAGTGGTATATCTTCATTTGATGAGTGTAGTATAAGTGGAGAATCATTACCAATTCATAAAAAAATTGGAGATAAAATATATAGTGGTACTATCAATACAGATGCAGTGATTCGCTATAAAGCGGTTAAAAATTATGCAAACTCTACATTAAATAGTATTGTTGAGCTACTTGAAGACTCTTTAAATTCTAAACCTGATATAGAAGATACTACAAATGAATTATCAAAATATTTTTCTGTTGTTATTTTATCTTTAGCCTTGGGTACTTTTTTTGGATGGTTTTACTATAGTGATGGTGGGGGATTTGAACACTCCTTAATAGTTGCAATATCAGTTATAGTTATCGCTTGCCCATGTGCATTGGCACTTGCTACTCCAATTGCAAGTTTAATTGGTGTTAGCTGGCTCTCACGAGAAGGGATACTTTTTAAAGAGGCTAAGTTTATAGAAACATTTTCAAAAGCTAATACAATTGTATTGGATAAAACAGGGACAATAACAACAGGAAAATTAGGAGTTATTAAGTGTGATGTATCTAATTTAAATTTAGAAAATATAAATTTATTATATTCTTTATGTGATAGTTCGACACATCCAGTCAGTATTGCTATTAAAAAATATTTAGAAGAAAATTATAAAAACTTAACTCATTTAGAGTTAGATGAAATAGTACAATTATCATCTTCTGGTGTAGAAGCAAAATATAATAATGTATCAATATTTGGTGGAAGAATAAATGATAATAAAACCTATGAAAATACAATTTATCAGTATGTAGTAGATGGTAAAATTTTAACTACATTTGAGCTAGAAGATACAATCAGAGATGATGCAAAACAAACAATAGAATATCTACATAATATTGGTATGGAGGTAGTTATGTGTAGCGGTGATAATGAATATATTGTTTCTAAAGTAGCATCGCAAGTTGGTATTAAAAATTATAAATCAAAAATGTCACCAAAAGAAAAAGCAAACTATATACAAAAACTACAAAAAGAAAACAAAATAGTAGTTATGGCTGGAGATGGTATAAACGATTCTTTGGCATTAAGCAGAGCTGATGTTTCGATTGCTATGGGAAATGGTGCAGATGTTTCTATTGCGGTTAGTGATATAGTTATTTTAAATGATAAGCTAAATGGGATTGAGAAAAGTTTTTACATATCAAAAAGAACATTTAAATTTATAAAACAAAATCTAACAATATCATTGATATATAATATAATTACAGTGCCTATAGCAATGGCTGGATATGTGATACCACTTGTAGCTGCACTATCTATGAGTTTAAGTTCTTTACTTGTAGTTGGTAATAGTCTTAGAATTAAACAAGAAAATAAAAAATATAAGGGGTAACTTATGAATGGTATATTGTGGTTAGAGTTAGTTGTTGGTATTATTGTTAGTTTTACACTTTTAGGTATATTTATTTGGGGTGCAAAACAGGGTCAATTTGATGATGGTAAAAAAATGATGAATGGACTTTTAAATGATTCTACAGATGATTTACAAGATGCAGTAAAAAAAGATGAAAAAATAAAAGCTATGAAGAAGAAGAAAGAAAATAGTTTAAAAGATAAAAATTAGACATAAAAAAAGCCAATCACTTTTGTGATTGGCTTTAATAATTAGTTTTTTTAATTAACTAATTATTTTCCTAAACCTGTACTTCTTAAATCAGCTTCACTATATCTAGCAACTTGACCTTTCATAACACCTTTCATTGGTCCACCATAAGTACCATTTTTGTAACCTACCATAGAATCAGAAACTTCTTGCTTAGTCATGTTTGCAACAATTTTAGATTTACCTAAAGCTTTCTTTTCAAAGTTTGCACCATGACAACCTTTACAAGCTCCTAAATTAACTGCAGCAAATGCAGCAACACTTAATACCAATGTTCCTAATACGATTTTTTTCATATTTAATTCTCCTAATGTTTTTATTCGTATAAATGATACAGATAATTTACTTTGAGTTATCTTAGAAAAATTAGGATAAAATGTCATTTATGAAAAAAAATAGAATATTAGAGATAAAAAATCTTGATTTTGGTTACTTAAAAGAAAAACTTATATATAAAGATTTTAATTTATCATTAAATAAAAATGAGATTATTTCAATAGTTGGGGCTTCAGGTAGTGGTAAATCAACACTATTTGAGCTAATTACCTCTAACTTAAAAGCACTTAATGGTGATATAAAAACAAAAAAAATTGCATCTATATATCAAGATCCATATAGTTCGTTTCACCCCACATATAATATAATTGAGCAGATAGATGATGTTGTTGAAAATTATACTAAAAATGAGATAGAATATATATTGGATAAATTAGATTTGGATCACCAATTAATTTTAAAAAAACCACATCAGTTAAGTGGTGGTCAATTGCAAAGATGTAGTATATTAAGAGCAATTTTAATGAAACCAGACCTTTTACTTGCAGATGAACCAACAAGTGCATTAGATAATATTGTTGCGTTAGAAACAATGAGAATGTTAATATCTTTTTTAGATAAATTTGGTATTCTTCTCATTACGCATGATAGAAATTTAGCACAATGGTGTAGTGATAAAATTATAGATATAGATATTGACAAAAACAAAGATTAGGAAAAGTATGAAGAGAAAAGCATTAGTTTTACTAAATATGGGAGCAGCTAGAAATAAAGATGAACTAGAGGTGTTTTTAACAAATATGTTTAATGATAAAAATATTTTAACAATGAAAAACGATACTATTCGTTCTATTATAGCTTCATTTATAGTTACTGCTAGATTAAATAAAGCATGGGAAAATTATGAAGAGATTGGTGGTAGTTCACCTTTGCATGATTTGACAAATAGATTAGTTGAAAAATTAGAGTTAGAGTTGCCAGAATATTATATAACTACTGCTATGAGATATACTTCTCCATTTGCACAAACAGCATCGGCTAGAATAAAAGATAAAAATATAAAAGATGTTGTTTTGTTACCATTGTACCCACACTATTCAACTACAACAACGAAGTCAAGTATTGAAGATTTTATTGAAAAGTCAGATAATAATTTCAATATACAAGTGATTGACCCATTTTATAAAAACTCTTTATATAATCAAGTCATTTGTAATGAAATTATCAAAGTTCAAGCTAAATATAGTGATTATCATATAATTTTTTCAGCACATGGTTTACCACAAAAAGTTGTTGATAATGGTGATACATATCAAAAAGAGATTGAGGAACATGTTGAGATATTAAAAGAAAAACTATCACATTATGCTACTAATTTAAAGTCTATTAATTTAGCTTATCAATCTAAAGTTGGACCTATGAAGTGGTTAACACCTAGCTTAGATACAATGTTGAAAAATTTTAAAGGTAAAAAAGTTATTGTTTATCCAATATCTTTTATTATTGATAATAGTGAAACAGTGTTTGAGTTAGATATAGAGTATAGAGAGTTAGCTGAGAAAATTGGAGTGAAAGAATATAAAGTTTGTTCATGTGTGAACGATAACGATATATTTGTAGAAACTATTAAAGAGTTAGTTTCTATTTAATTTATAAAGAGGTTTTACCCTCTTTATAAATTATTTTCTACAAATACCACCTTCACAGTAGTTGTTAGGACAATTTACAGTTGAACAGTTATCAGTTGTAACTCTTATAGTTCTAGGAGCTTTAGGTTTAGGACAATCTCCAATTAGTTTACAATCTTTAGTTACATAATGTGTCTTAGCAGTAGCTACTAATCTTCCAGATTGATTATCCATAATTCTAGCATTTAATAAAACTCTACCATTCATATAACTATATGTACCAACTAATATATATGTATTATTAACTGTATCATTGATTTTTTTTACATCTCTAGTTATAAAAAACTCACCATCTGCATTAACTGAAAGTGCTTCTTGAGCTCTAAAGTCAACTAGATTAAATCCTCTTACAAAAAGTTCATTAAAGATACCCTCACCAAGGAATCTACCAAATGGTGTTGTCTTATTTAATTGATGTAAATCAACAAATGAAGTTACAGCGATATTTCCTAAATCTTTTTGAGTTAGTCTACTAGATGCTAATAACTTATCAGCTAGTATTTTAATCTTATCATCTATTTCACCATGAGAAGATAGTTTTATATCTTCAATCTTTTTAGCTTCTACTTTTGTAGGTTCATTAGGAGTGTTAACTGTACAACCTGTTAATCCGAACACCAGTGAAACTAAAATTCCACCCTTGATAATTTGCTTAATCATTTTACACCTCGTTTTTTTGATATATCGAAAGTATATCTGTACATTTCTTAAAATTAGATTAAAGCAAAACTTAATTTTAAATAAATTTATAAATTTAATAAAAACTTTAACAAACATTTAACACTTTCAGATTGATTTAAATCAAGTTTAGTTAGAATATCGGTTATAAGTGACGTTTATCGTGGCTTTATTTTAAACTTTAGGAGGATGTTGATGCAGAACAGTGCAGCAATTGAGTATGATTACTCGATAGCAAAAGCCTTTACTTTTGCAACAATTCTGTTTGGTATTATAGGTATGTTAGTT
>JAYEIM010000417.1:0-5799 GCA_034660095.1 Campylobacterota bacterium
TACTATAGCATATAATGGATTAAATTAGACTAACTTTGTATGTTAAAGCTCGTATTTATGGGGTTTGTTAGATTTGTTTGGATTAACTTAGATTGATAGATGGTGGACCCTCAGAGATTCGAACTCTAAATAATACTATTTATCAAGTTTCTTAAAGTTTAACAAATACCTCTAAACTGTCCTATAATAGGGATTTGTTTAACCTAATCATTATACTTTGTTTGCTATACTTTTACAAGGTTTATCAATTAGTGATTACCAATAGGTTACCAATATAAAAGTGAGGTTATTGTAATGAGTAGAATAAAAAGTAAAAAATATGCAGGAGTATATCTTAATAAACTAGAGAATAATGATGTTAGTTATTCTATCATTTATAATATTACTGGTGATGATGGAAAAAAGAAAACTAAGAGATTCACAGTTGGTAAAAAGTCAGATGGTATAACTGAAATATATGCTCACAATAAAAGAAGTGAGTTTTTAAATAAACTTAGATTAGGCGAAGAGCCTTTATCAGTTACCAACAAAAAGAAAAAAGATATTATAACTCTTGATGGTGTTGCAAAAGATAGTTATGAACTTAAAGCAAAACATAACCGAAATAATAAATTATCTCAAAGAAAATATGAAATGCACATATCCCCAACTTTAGGGCAAAGAGATATAAAAAGTATAACCTCAACAGATGTAGAAAAGTTACAAAGTTTAAAATTAAAAGAATTTTCACCAAAAACAGTTAATACAATTTTAGGAGAACTAAGCACGGTTTTTAATTATGCTATTGACAAAGAGATAACAATTCTCAACCCTACAAAAAAAGTAAAAAAGTTAAAAGTAGATAACGCAAGAGAGCGATACCTAAATAAAGATGAGATTAAATTATTACTTGATGCAACAGTAGAAGATGAACAGGTACAGATATTTGTTTTATTAGCATTAACAACAGGGGCAAGAGTTGGAGCTATTGCGAAACTTACAAAAAGAGATATTAACTTTGATACAAAAATAATCAATATATTTGATGAAAAGAATAATGAAAAATATACTACTTTTTTATGTAGTGATAAACTAGAATCTCTTTTACAAATCCGAACCAATAGAATGAAACTTGATACACCTATTTTAGAAGAGAATAAAGCAAACCTATATGAGCAGTTAAAAGATAAAGTTCAAAGGGTGCTAAATAGACTGTTTAACGATGGTGTAACAGACCCAAAACATAGAGTAGTGATTCATACATTACGACATACATTTGCCTCTAATCTAGCCATTAACGGCACTCCTATATTTACAATACAAAAGCTTTTAAACCATAAAGATATAAATATGACTTTACGATATGCAAAGTTAGCACCTGATAGTGGTCGAGATAGTGTTCTAGGCTTAGGACTTTAAATCAGTAAAATATGACTATGTGATATATATACTTACTTATGCAATATATTTTGTTATTTATATTTCATATTGAAAGTAAATAGATTTTAAATTGTCATACTATTGTAAAAGTAAAGAATAATTTAAAGAACTTAGAGATACTATATTAGTAACAAAGGTAAAACTTTGAATAAATTAGGAGGTAAAAAAATGTTAAATACACTAAATGATATAAATTATTCATTCAATCAAACAGTTGAAGAGATAAAGTTAGAATCATTAGTAAATGTACATTCTAAAGTTACAGATTCTTTTTCAACAAATGAGATGATGATAGAATCTTTAAGAGATGAATATTCTAAAACAATAGGTTCTTTTGCAGATATGCAGCTAGAAACTAAAACAGCTACAGAGATGATGATAGAATCATTGAGAGATGATTATTATTCTATGGCTATAGAAACTAAAGCTACAGATTCTTTATTAAACGCTATGCAAATAGCTGATTCCTTTACAGATTTAGAAAGGATAAACTCACAAGCAGTTTCAATACATGAGATGCAGCTAAGTGATTTAAGTTATGTAACTCCATTCACAGAAAATCAATCACTTGAACTTGCAGAGAGAACACTAAAAGTTCAAAAAGATAAATTGAGTTCAATGGTAGAAGAATTAAAAAATCCATTTGGAATAAATTCTATAATTGAAGAAGAAAGTATATTTGAGAAATTTAAGAAACAACAATCAATGTATAGTGATTTAGTTGGTCTTGATGCAATTACACAAAATGCGTTACAAAGTAAAATTGCTGGTTTTAATGATGAGGTAAATCAACTTGAATCATTAGCAGTTAGTTCTATGCAAACTATGGTTAGTAAAGCAGAAAGTGGGCTAGAGCTATTTTTCAAACAACAATCTATTGATGAACTAGGTTATTTAGATTCTAGTGTTAATACTCAACACAATTATATATCTGAAATTACAGAATCACTTGCAAAACTTGCTCTTTATGAACAAAAAAGCGAAGCAGATAATTGTAAAGAATTTGCAGAATTATTTACTACAGCTACTCAAGTGTACAACAATACTAAATTAGATGATATTCTTGATCCATTTAATACGAATGCATTTCTAGAACAACTGACACAACACCCAACTGATGATATTACAATAAAAGAATCAGCCATAAACTATATTCGTAATATAGTTTTATATGTTGAAGATTTTTTAAATTTAGTAAAAAGAGAACTTAATCGTAAACTCAAAAGTTTTATATCTGAACTTACTGATATTAAAGCATCAATAAAAATCTTTATTGAATCCATAACACTAATCTCCCCATCCTCTCAATATACACACTTCCTAGAGAACCTACTCAAACAACACTTTTACTACAAACTAAACACTTCACGCCCTTAATAACTCCTACATTTATAATTTTTTAGAAATTAGTTAAACGCAATTATTTTGCTAATTTTTTAGCATATTTCAATTTTATTAACAAATATAGGAAACTAATATTATGAACTTTACAAACCCACAAGCAGAGCAATTATATACAATGCTCAGAGATACATATAAAAAAGCGACACTCAATAAAGCAGAACTTGCTAATGAAATGGGATGTAGCCAATCAACACTAAATAATTATATATCTAAAGGTTATGGGATTCCTAACTACCTTAAAATCGGCAATAGTAAAAATGCAAGTATTCGCTTTAACATTGTAGATGTTGCAGAATTTATGAGCCAAACAATTAAAACAGCATAAAGAAAAATTATGCAATATAGTTTAAATGTTGAGGTGTATTATGATAATTACCTCAACAAATAGTTATAAATTCTTAGATTCTTATTCAAATAAAAAGCCGACTAAAAACGGCTATACCTGATATGTATTTTAGATGATATGAAACAAGCTTTAAAAGCCTTATAGTACGGGCTATTTAAGCAAAAAATATAAAGTGATTTAGTAGGCACTCCCTAGTAGAGAAAATTTTAGATACTTTAGATAACAAAGTTCTATCTTTTTACAACAGCTTAGGGATAGATACTATTCGCTTTATCATATCATCTAATTCGTTACATACTTTTTTGAATAAGAATAATTTAGTATTAGAAGATTTTGCTAAAAACAATATCATAAATAAACTAGCTACTAAACATTTCAATGAAAAAGAGATGAAAAATAGTAGAGATTATAAAGTGCAATTTGTCAAAATCAGTAATGAAAATAATCTAAGTGGATACATGCTGGTAAAGCAGAATCTAAATAGTGTAACAGTTGCTATAAAGCACAAAAAAGCTAAAGATTCTAAGTATGAGATCGTATTTGCTGGATTAAGGCAACCAACTAAAAATATTAGTATGGATAGCTATAAAGTGTTATCACTCTTTGTGAGTAAATATAAAATATTTGATATGGATATATGTGTAGATGGACTAAATGAGATTAAGATTAACTCTGAAAGTCATAATCAACATATTCATCTTTTTGATAATTATGTAAAAGCTAAAAAAGAGACGAAAATATATCGTTCAAGTTTTTATATAAATAATCCTCAGAGTATAGAGAGTGATACATATAAAATAAAAAGAGTGAATGTATATGATAAGTATCAAAAAGAGAGTAGTCGAAAAACTCTTAATGATTCTTATGAAAATTGGAAGAGGATAGAAGCGACTGTAATAATCAATTCTCACATTAAAGGTGTTTTGATGGCTGATTATATACAAGATGTACTTAATTTAGCGAGTAAGTATTTTAATGCAAATCACTATGATTTGGCTTATATAAATTTACAACTAAAAATCTTGCAAAATGGCGATGCTCGTAGGAGTAAAAAAAATATTGAGTTATTAAATTAAATAGCTCAGTTATAAATAATATAAAAGGTAATATAAAATGAACAATCAATTAAGTTTATTTGAGAGTGGCGTTTACATGAGTACAAATCATGATGAGGTGATAACTGATACTTTACAAGTTACAAGTGTACTTTCAAAGATATATAAGCAGCTAAACAAAAACAAGCCAAAGAGACACAGTGATATATTAGCAGTTACTAGAAGATTAATAAAAAATGATTCAATAGGTAAACGAAATATTTCGCTCAGCTCTTATCAAGATAGTCAAAATAAAAAGAGGAGTATGTACCGACTTGATGAAAAAGCAACTATAATTTTATGTACCTCTTTGAGTGGAGATACTGGAGATTTATTAAGAAGTCAATTTGTAGATATGTTTCTCATGCAAAAAGAAGAACTTGAAGCATGGAGAAGTGGACGAAAAGAAGTTAAGAAGCTTACTAAGCATACAAACGGAAGCATAAATGAGTTTATCGTTTATGCTGAAAGTATGCGAGGTTCAAAATATAAGGGAACGCCAAGATACTTTAATATGTTTCAAAAGCAGATAAATCAAGTAGTTATCGGACTAAATAGTTTTAATCGTGATAAATTACCTAAAGAGTACTTATTGCAGATAAATAGCCTGGAAGATGTTTTAAGTGAATCATTAATAACTCTCATGAATGCAAAACTTGAATATCACAAAATAGCAAAACTTACTTTAAAGGCTATTCGTGATATTAGCTGTTTAAATATGGAGGATGCAAAGTTAGTTAAATATAATATGTCCGCTACATATCGAAGCAGTTATAGCAATGGAGATTAGAATTATGTGTTTGAGCATATAGACAATAGCAAACCTTTAAGGACAAAAGATAAGGTACTGTAAAAGCTTTTGAGCTTATTAGAGGTATGCAGAGCCTCGTAAAGTATCTGTATCGGATATATTTTGAATAAATTGCCTATGTCGTATAGTTTAGCAGAAATGAAGTATAATAATACAGCAGTTGTAATCATCACATACTATATAACTGAGAATTGAGTTTTGAGGGATTATAATACACATTCACCTATGCAATCACCTAGGCAATTTAAAGAAAAAAGATAAGGTACTGTAAAAGCTTTTTGATTATACAAGGGTAAGCGTAGCCTTGTTTTCTATATCTCGTTCAAGTTATTTGGCGGATGTCCATGTCCATTATAAAAAGTATTATTAATTGTCTAAACCTTAATAAAGCCCTAAATTTATGGTTTTACTGAAAATATTCCAATGGACATATATGGACATTTATAACCGTAGTAACTTGTATTTTGTGCATTTAGGGACATTCCAAATACTCTATACTTATAATTAAGAAGTTGTTTTTATATCTTTAAAAAGCTCAGTAATATCAATGTTTAGAACTACTGCTATTTTATAAATATGCTCTAAATTAAAATGATGGTTATCTTTTGAGTTTTCACACTTACTATAAAAAGAAGTTGACTTTAATCCCATCTCTAAAACTAAATCTAATTGAGGCTTATTTTTCTCTTTTCGTATTCTTTTAATATTAAGAGATATTGTTTCAT
>JAYEIM010000418.1:0-5790 GCA_034660095.1 Campylobacterota bacterium
TGAGATGTCAAATCTATATAAAGATGTTAATTTTTGCAAAAAATATCTACAACAAAAAAAGTTTAGAGTAACAATTACAGGTAAAGATTATATCTTTTTAACAGCCACATCTATACGAAAATAAAATATAGCAAGAGCAAATGGTCAACCAGCATTCCCTCCTAAACTATTGCTATTCTCTTATCAGTTAATTGACCAGTGATATATTTATGAAGAATACTTTTTACAAAAGTTTGATATTTTAAACCTTCAAGTTCAGCTCTTTGTTTAATTTTATCAAGTTCACTTGATGAAATTCTAATATTCATTTTTGTCTCTTTTTGTTTTACAAATACTTTTGCTGATGATTGAAGTAATTTAATATTATCTGTATCGTTTTTAATTGAATCTAAATCAATATCATCTAGCGATTCCATTAATATTTTTTCTTCGTCATCTATATATTTAGTTTCCATCTTTTTTCTCCAATAATTTTTTAAATCTTCTATCTGGATAGATTGTTTTTAAAACCATCTCTTTATCATTCATAATGTATGGAATACAATATGGATAATTTTCAATTGCTATTACCATGATTCTTTGATTTGGATATTGTTCAACTTTGGGATGTTTAAAATCAAATAATATTTCACCACTTGCAATAACTTCAATAGCTTGCTCAAAAGTTATACCTCTTTGCTGGAATAGCTTTTTATTTTTTTCTTCGTCAAATATAAATTTCATAAATAGATTATGACACAATGTGAGTACAATGTCAAGTATTTGATCTCTTAAGGGCTATTAAGATAACGGAAGTGTTATCGTAAATAATGCACCAGTATATTTTTTATTGTCATAAGTATAATCTTTATTTGATGCTTCAATAGTTCCGTTCATACCTTCAACTATAAGTTTGTAGCTCATATGAAGTCCAAGACCTGTACCTTGTGATTTGTGTTTGGTTGTAAAGTATGGCTCAAATATTTTTGGTAAGATATCTTCTGGAATACCACCTGCATTATCTTGGATTTTTATAATTGCTTTGTTGTTATCTTCAATAGTAGAGATAAATATAAGTCTATCTTCATTGTTTAACATTTTTTCTTTTAGTGCATCCTTGGAATTGTTAAATATATTGATAATACATTGAGTAAGTTCATTTTTATAACCATCTATCTCCATACTTTTCTCTAGATCTAACACAATATTTATATTGTTATTTTTAATTGTACTCTCTACTAAGCTTATAAAACTATTTATACTTTCTGCTAAATTAAATTTACCTTTTTCCCTATCCCCTTTTATAAAGTTTCTAAAGTCATCTATTGTTTTTGATAGGTATTGAGCGTTATCATTTATAGCATCACACATTTTAGGTATATCTTCATCTTTAAGTACTTGATATTCTTGTTGCATCTTCATACCAGAAGCAGCAGTTGATATAACAGAAAGTGGTTGTCTCCATTGGTGAGCTATATTTCCTATCATCTCTCCCATTGATGCTAGTTTTGATTGCTCTAGCAATAAATTGTTCTTATATATCTCATCTGTTATATCTGTAATATATCCAAGAAAATGTACTACATTGTTATTTTCATCTCTTAAAATCAATGTATAATCCCTAATCCATTTTAGATCTCCATCTTTAGTGATAACCTTATAATTATTATGTTGAAAAAAATCAAGATTTTTATCTACAGCTTCTTGTACCTCTTTTTGCACAATTTCTAAATAATCAGAAGCTATACACTCTGCATATATGGTATCATGATTTAAAAATTCCTCTTTAGTGTAGCCTAAAAGCTGAGTTACACTATTAGATACATAATCTACACTCCACTTATCATCGTTGTTCCATTTGAAAAGTACTAATTCTCCTAAATCAAACAATGACAATAATACCTCTTGCTCTTTAGTTTTAGATTCGATAGCAGATTTAGACTTAACTATTTTATCTAGCATAGTGTTTATTGTATTTGAAAGTAATCCTATCTCGTTTGAATTGACTATATCTATTCTATTGATAGGTATCCCATCGTCGTCACGCTTTTGTATAGAATCAACAACACTAAATATTGGTTCTAAAATAAAATACTTTATTATATAAAATAATGAAAGTATTAAAAATAGATAAATAAAAAATGCCACATATAAACTATCTGATAATAGCTGGTTTAGCTCTTTATTTAAATATTTATCACTACTATAAACTGTAATAGTCCCTATTATTACACCGTTTGAAGATAAGATATCACTAGATTCTATTAAATATGATTTTTTTAGTTCTTCAGCATTTTGTTTTTCATTTGCTGTAACTATATTCCAATTTTTATCTCTTATTTTTCCTGTAACAAATCTATCTTCACCCATAACTTTTGCCATATTAAAATCAACAACAACAATAGCAAATATACTTTTATGGTCAAACTCTGTATTTAAAATCTTTTCATATTCATCTATAGAATAAGACTCTATAAATGGTGAGATATTATTTTTTAGTTGATTTGTACTTATTTTAGATTGATATTTTATATCATTTTGTAATCTATTTTTAGTTTTGCTGTGCATATATGAAAATTGAACAACCAATGCAATAGTTATTATAGATATAACTATTACCCCAAGTACAAACTGTAAAGATTGATAAAATTTTATATTGTACATACTAAACTATATTACTCTATACCTGATACATTCTTTTTTATAATAGGTAGATTCTTTTTTATATTATCTGTTGATATAGCTAAAATTTCTAATTGTTTATTTTTAATCACTTTTTTACCTTTTAGATGATTGTCTAACTGATTCATAGCTTCAAATCCCATAAGATATGGCTGTTGCATAGCAGCTCCTACTAATACACCTTTTGGAATAAGTTCTAAAAATATAGGTTCGGAATCAAAACTTACCAATAAAATTTTATCTTTATTTCCTGTATCTTTTATAGCATCTAAAGCACCTTTATACTTGTCTGAACCTTGAATAAAAATAGCCTTCATTTTTGGATTTTGTTCAATTAGTTCTTTACTAAAATCATAAGTTTCTTGATATGAAAATGTAACCTGCTGCCTTATCCCCGCACCTTTTATACCTGCTTCATCCATAGCTTTCATAAAACCATTTGTTCTAGCTTTTCCATTTGCTCTTTTTTGAGGTATCCCTATAATCCCAACAGTCCCCTCTTTGTCATAGCCTAATTTTTTCATCTTTTTAGCTAAAACTTTACCTATATTGTAAGCACCATTAAAATTATTTGAAGATATAAAAGATACATAATCTCCACTATCAGTACCTATATCAGATATAACTACTGGTAAATTTACCCTTTTGGATAGATTTAAAATAGTTGAAGCTGTAGAGGAGTTTATAGGAGATATAATTATCCCTACAACTTTCTCTTTTATAGCTTTAGAAAGATTTTGCAATTCTGTTTTTTTGTCATTACTAGCACTATAAACTTCAAAGCTATATCCATTTTTAGTTGCACTCTCTTTAATACCTCTTGCCATAATATCCCAAAATGGTATATTTATATCTGAAACAATATATACTATCTTTTGCTTATTCTCCACATCTTGTGAAGCTACTAAAAATGTTTGCACTGCTATAAGAATATAAAATATTCTTCTTAAAGTTTTCATAACGAGTCCTTTTTTTGTAATAAACTAGTAATATTATCTAATAAAATGACTTAAACATTTATTAAATATAACTCTACTTATTATATAAGTTTTCCAATATTAAACTATCCATAATTTGATTTTTAAATAGTGCATCTTCATGTTGCTGTTTTAGAAATTTATTTTCCTCTAAAAGAGAGATGTATTGATTGTTTAATTTGTTGATATCTTTACTTACATAATATATATTGTTTTGTAGATATATTTTTGGCATAAAAAAAGTTAGAACTAAAATTAATATACCAAATACAATAAAAAGTGCTTTTTTAGCTTTCAAATCTGAAAACTCTCATTTTAGAACTTCTACTTCTTGCATTTTGTTTTATCTCTTTTTGTGTTGGTATAATAGGTTTTTTTGTGATTATTTTACCTTTTTGATGATTGTTTCCACATTCACATCTTTCATTTTGTGGTGGACAGATACATTTTTTTGTCCATTTTTTAAAATAGTTTTTTACAATTCTATCTTCAAGTGAGTGAAATGAGATAATTGCAACAGTAGTATTTACAAAGTTCGCATCTTCTATTTGTTCAAAAAGCTCTTTTAATACACCAAGCTCATTGTTTACCTCTATCCTTATACCTTGAAATGGTAATGTTGCAGGATGCAACTTACCTTTATACATATTTTTTCTTAAAAATTCTGCTAACTCTTTACTGCTGTTAAAAGGTCTATTTTGTACAATAATCGAAGCTACCTTTTTATACTCTTTAACTTCACCATACTCTTTAAATATATTTTCTAGTTGATGTTGAGAATAGTTATTTACAACATCACTAGCACATAATGATTGATTTTGATCCATTCTCATATCTAAAGTGGGACTGTTAAATCCAAAACCTCTTTCATCTTTATCTAATTGCAAAGATGATACACCAATATCAGCTAAAATTCCAACAATATTCTTGTCTTTATATTTTTCTATAACATCTTTAAAATTACCCTTACTAAAAATAATTCTATCTTTATACTCTTTTAATCTATTTTTTGAAAAGTTTAAAGCTTCATCATCTTGGTCATTACAGATAAGTTTTATATCTTTGTTATTCTCTAGTATTCCCAAAGAATGCCCACCATATCCTAGTGTGCAATCTATAATATAACCATCTTTTAAATCTTTGAAAGTATCTATAACTTCATCAAAAAGTACTGGAATATGTGGTATTATTTTATCTTGCAAAGAGTTATCCTATTTAATTTTTGTATGTTATAATATCAAAAGATTAATTAAAGGTATTTATAAATGATAGAAAAAAATATTGTAAAGCATCTAGCAGATATATCGTTGGCACTATTTAGAAAAAACTTTTTTGGTATATATCATGGTTCAATATCAAAAAAAATTGATCACAATAGTTTTATCATAAATAAAAAAGAGGCAATATTTGATGAGATAAATAGTAAAGCTTTATGTCAATTATCTATGAATACAGATGATTATAGTTGGAACTTAGCCAGTATAGAAGCTCATATACATAATTCAATTTATAACCAGATTCATGAAGCAAAATATATAGCATGTGGAATGCCACCATACACAAGTGCGTATGCTTTAGAACATGATAGTATTGTTTTTGAAGATTATTTTGGAAAAGTGATATTTGGAGAGATTGTAGTACATGACCCAGGTGATTTTAATACATGGTATGAGAGAAATTCATTAGAGATTCCAAAATATTTAAAGTTTGCTACTAATCATGTATTGATCATCAAAGGTGTTGGTGTATATGTTTACGATAGAGATATGAATGAACTAGTAAAAAAAGTAGCAATACTAGAAAATAGCTGTAGGTTATTAGCTTTAAAATCTCAGTTTAAATAAAGGGCATCTCTAAATAGTGTTACAAAAATTAACAATTAGATTTTTTAAACTATAAATGGTGTAACTTTTCTATACATAAATATTAAACTAAAAATAAAATCCTTAAAATATAAAATATAAAATAAGTCTATTTAGATAAAATATACCTTGAAAAATAAAATTTTATAAAAAGGATTCATTTATGAGTTTAGTTGCAAATTATAAAGCACACACAGAAGAAAGAGCAAAGCTTGGTGTTCCACCATTAGCTTTAACAGCAGAGCAAGTTTCACAGCTTGTTGAATTATTAAAAGCTGATGAAATTAAAG
>JAYEIM010000419.1:0-5743 GCA_034660095.1 Campylobacterota bacterium
CCTTATCTTTAACTTTATAGTTGAAAACTCTTTATCTTTTATTATATCCAATAATTTATCAAAGTTATAATTTGATTCATCAAGTAGATTATTACTTATTTGTTCAAATTCTCTTAAGTCTATTTTATCTTTTGAATAGATGCAGATATAAATTTCAGTAAGTGTATTTTTAGTTGGGTTATAAACTATTAGTTGATTTTCAGCACTTTTTTTTGGATATGTTAGTTTTTTGTCTATTTTTTTATTATCTAAAATTATTCCAACTTTTCCACTTTGTTCACTATATAAAATGGAGATATATCCTTTTTGTTTTGTATTTATTTCAAAGCTCATAATATCTGGATAAGAGTATATTTTTTGATTTGTTGTGAAATTTATATCTTTACTATCTATATTTGAAAACATTTTTATAAAGTCAGAACTATTTAGTAAAAATAGATCTTTATCTATGCGTAGATACCAGTTTGTATCTTTTCTTACAAGTTGTAAATTTACCATATCTTTTAAATTTGATTCTTTAAAGTTTGGATATTTTGATTTTATTTTTTGCAGAAGTGTTCTATTGTCATATTTTACAAATACATACCATTTGTTATTTTTGTATTCTTCTTTTAATATTTTGATACCTTGTAAGGTTGCATCTGTAGAAGTTGATATATTACTTTTAAATGATTTTTTATACTTGTCATTTGTTAATGATTTATTAATATTAGAATTAGATAATATTTTTATCTTAATAGTTTTTGATATTTCAGCTTTTGCCATATCTCTAGCTGTTTGTAGATTTTCATCTATACCATATCCTATTATTTCATAACTTTTTGATGGTAGATTATAAAACCAAGCAGGAGTAGCATAAAGATATATTGGTAAAAGTAGTATAATTAAAATCTTTAATCTTTGAAACATATCTTTGGTTTACCTTTTTAAAATTAATAAATAGATTATATATAAATAATGCTATATTAAATCTGAATACCGTTTATGCTATTTTATTCCTGAGTTTGGTTTTGTTTAGCTATAACTATTTTATAACTTTATCGCTTAATCTAACAGGTGTATCATCACTTGTGTTTAATCCAATGTAGTACAAAACAGTACCATTTTCATCTTTTTTAGTAATATTTAGTACATATCTATCATCATCCAAAGCAAAACTATTGATTTGAGTTTCATTATGTGTTGATATATAGTTTTTTATATATTCTAGATGAATATTTGCTTGAATATGAAGATATTTTAGTTTATTTAAATTTGATCCAAAAATATTATTTTCTACAATTTTATAGCTAAATAAACTAAATAAAATTACCAAAAATATAGTGATAAAAAGTGCAAATGATTTTTTATTATTTGGTATCATAAACTATTAATCTTCCATACTTGACAAATTTTATCTTCATATATACATATATCAATTGTATTTAAACTATCTTCCGTCTCTATCTTAAAAGTGGAGATATTATCAAGAAGTAAGTTTTCATCATAATATAAACTCTCATCCTCAATTTTTAATTTTGAAAACTCATTATTTTTTATTAAAAATAATCGTGTAGATTCTAGTTTTATATTGTTATGTGTTTGAAAAGTTTTTGTATTATTTTTTTCATATAAAGAAAATATCATTTTCATACTCCCAATTATAATAATTGAAAACAAAACAATACTAAAAATAACCTCTACTAAAACAACAGATTTACGCATAGTTTAGCTTTTACAAAATATCATGCAATGTATTAGCTTTTTCCATCCAATCATTTATATCATCATAATTCTCATTTTTTAGCATATCTCTTAGTTTTTTCATCTCTGATTCATATATATCCATAGATTCCAATAAATTATCTCTATTTTGTCTAAAAATATCTGTCCACATTCTAGGACTTGATTTTGCTATTCTACTCATATCATTAAATCCACCAGCAGCAAGTGAGATGATATTTTTAGGGTTTTCATAGCTCATAACAGTTGTAGCCAATGCAAAAGATATAGCATGAGGAAGATGTGACATATAACATGCATGTATATCATGAGTAGTAGAATCCATCATAACAATCTTCATATTGATCTTTTCAAAAATTTTCAATGCTCTATTTTTGTGAATCTCATCACAAATATCTAAGTCACATAAAACTATAGTTTTATCTTCATATAGTTCATCTATAGCAGCTTTTGGTCCAAATTTTTCAGTCCCTGTCATAGGGTGAGCTGGGATAAAATTATCTCTTATACTTTTAGGTATATTATCAACAATAAGTTTTTTTGTACTACCAAAATCTATAATAGTTGTATTTTTATCTATCCCTTCAAGTGTTGACATAAATTTAATTATACCATCAACAGGGATACAAAGAACAATAATATCACATTGCAATAACTCATCAATATCAACAATTTTTTCAACTAAATCTAGCTCTATAGCTTGTTTTTGATGAGCTTCATTATGATCATAACCAACTACACTAGAAGATATACAATGTTTTTTGATAACTTTTGCAAAAGATCCACCCATAAGTCCAAGACCAACTATTCCAAACTTCATATTTATCTATTCCACTCTTTCAATACTCTTTGTGTATCTCTCTTCATAGCTTTAGCCTTTAGATCTTCTCTTTTGTCATAATCTTTTTTACCCTTGGCTATACCAATATTTACTTTAAAAATATTTTTATCATTAAAATACATTTTTGTAGCAACTATTGTATATCCATCTTTAGTAACTTTTTCAAAAAGTTTATTTATCTGTTTTCTATGCATTAATAGTTTTCTATCTCTAGCCTCTTCTGGACGATATGATACATGAGTAGTGTCAAGATGAGATATATTCATATTTAAAATAAAAACTTCATTTTTTATAATTCTTACAAACGACTCTTTAAAGTTCATTCGTCCCGCTCGTATAGCTTTTACTTCGCTACCATGCAGTACAATCCCAACTTCAAATATATCTTCAATATGATAATCATGAAAAGCTTTTTTATTTAAAAATTCTTTTACACTAACTTTCTTTTTTTTATCTTTTGATTTTGCCAACTTTTTCCCTTAAGCAATATGTATTACTATTTGACATTATACAATTCTTTTATAATCTTAATATTAACTCTATGAATATGTTGCTTTATTGTTTCACCATTTGGATTAGTTTCTTGTTTTTTTATCCATAACAATGGTGAATAATCTAATATTTTATCAAATATTTTCAATAACATCTTTTCATCTAACTCTTTTTTTGAATTTCCTATTCTCCCATTTGTATCAGCTTTACCAAACATAAGTTGATTTTGAAAAAGTTCTCTATCTTTTTTATACTCTTCAAAAAATGAAGCTATCTTTTTAGTTCTCATTTTATCAAGATTATACACTCTTAGATGATTTTTTATCAAAAATAACATCTTCTTTTGTAATTTTATAGGAAAATATATATCTATAAGTGGTTCTACAAATTTTGGATTATCGTGTCCACCAGCATTTTTACCATCTGTTTTTTTGTAGATCATAGGTTTTGCAATATCATGATAAAGTGCCGTTGCTTTTAAAAGTTTTGATTCGTATCTTAACTCTTTTAGTACCATCATAGTATGAATAAACACATTTTCTTCTTGATGATATTTACTATTTTCCCTACATTGTGTAAGATTATAAATATTTGGAAAAAGCACATCTAAAACATCAAGTTCTAAAAGTGTCTCAAAAAATAATTCACTTTTTTCTAATTCAAATACTTTTTTTATCTCTTTATAAACTCTATCTGGTTGCAAAGTTTTAAGTTCATCTCTCATCTGCTTTACAAACTCTTTAGTCTCATCTGCTATTGTAAACTCTGAAAACTTAGCTTTAAACCTTGCAAGTCGTAAAACTCTAAGAGGATCCTCTTTAAAAGCCGACGAAGTATGTCTTAATATCTTAGCCTCAATATCTTTCATCCCATCATAAGGGTCTATATAAGTATCATTAACTTCATCGTAAGCAATAGAATTTATAGTCAAATCTCGCCGTTTTAAATCCTCTTCTATAGTTACATCTAAAGTATTAGTTTCAAAGCCATTGTATCCATCACTAACTTTTCTCTCAACTCTTGCTAGTGCTATCTCTTGCCCTAATTCATTTAAAAATACAGGAAAATCTTTCCCTACAGATTCAAGATGGCTAAAGTCTGATACTTTATATCCAATAGCAACTAAGTCTATATCATTATTATCAATACCAACTATTTTATCTCTTATACAACCACCAACTTGATATATCTTTTTCATCATATTGTTATTATTCTTTTTTTTCTCGTAATTTATCTTTTTTACTTTTTCTTTTACCTTTAACTGGTGCTTGACCTTTAACTTTTTCAATTGCTTTGCCAGTTAATTCAAATCCAGCTATTTGCTCTTTTTTTATATCTAATTTACATTTTTTCTCAATCAATCCAAAATGCTCCAAATCCTCATGCCCAATAAAACTAATTGCCACACCATTTTTCCCAGCACGACCAGTCCTACCAATACGATGAATATAATCATCAACACCTCTTGGTAAATCAAAATTTATCACACAATCAATCTCATCTATATGCAATCCACGACTAGCAATATCTGTAGCAAAAAGTATTCGGATTTTTTTATTTTTAAAATCTTCAAGAGTATAATTTCTATCTTCTTGAGTTAAATCTCCATGAAAAGATTCAGCTTGTAGCCCATGCTTTCTAAACTTTTGTGCTATATTGTCACTTGCTCTTTTATTTGCCATAAATACCAACACTTTAGACCATCTGTTTTTTTTAATAAGTTCTCGTAACATCGCACTTCTATTTTCACGATTTACACTTATAGCTCTTTGAGTTATATTTTCAACAGTGGGTTTTTCATCATCAATAGTTACTTCTATAGCACTATTAGTAATTTTATTGGCAATACTCAACATTTTTGGAGGATAAGTAGCTGAAAACAAAAGGTTTTGCCGTTTTAAAGGTAGAACTTCTAGTATCTGATCCAACTCTTCACTAAATCCTAAATCAAGCATCTTATCAGCCTCATCAAGTACAAAATACTCAACACCACTAAGATCAATCTGTTTCTTATCCATAATATCAAGAAGCCGCCCAGATGTAGCCACAACTATTTCACAACCTTTTTGGATACTTAAAAGTTGCCCACCTATCTCCTCCCCACCTATCACACTGACAACTTTTGGAGTATAAGTCATAAAAGCACTCATAATAGAAAATATTTTAGCCACTTGTAGAGTTAATTCTCTTGTAGGAGTTAGAACCAACACCTTAATCTTCTGCTTTTTTCCATTTTCATTAGGCTTCTGTTCCATTAACATATTTAAAATAGGTAATACAAAACTAGCAGTCTTCCCACTTCCCGTTTGTGATCTTGCCATCACATCATCCCCATTTAAAATTATTGGTATAACTTTTGTTTGTATTGGTGTTGCTTGTGTGAAGCTGTTTTCTTTTAAAGCTTTTTTTAAATGTTTGTTTAGATTTATTGTTTCAAATGTCATGTTAATTAATTGATCTATTTTTGTTTCATGGTTATACACTCAACAACCTCTTAACCGTATCCTGCATAGCACTCTTAAAAGCATCATCTTGAGATATCATTTTATAAAGTTCTAGTTCATTTCGTCTTTGTTTATTCATAACATCATCAAAGATTTTTATATAAGCTAAATCTCTTGTATGTGTATCTGGATTATCTACATACTTACTTTGATAGTCTGGATGCTCTTTCATCTTTTGAGCCAT
>JAYEIM010000420.1:0-23215 GCA_034660095.1 Campylobacterota bacterium
AATTTATCTATAGTTATACCCCAACCTGCATAATATGGCATACCATAACACACGCATTTACAGCCAACTATCAGTGCTTCCATACCCATACCAGATGTTTTTGTATAAACTTTATCAAATTTTTTTAAAAGTGATATAGGGTTTAAGTTCTCAGTTATAACTTTAACTCTTTTATCTAAAGATTTTATATCTATATCTGATGATTTTTTACCACTTAATACATCTGGATGAACTTTAAGATATATACCACTATCTATATTTTCTAAAAGTGCATCTTTTATCATATCTTCTGTAGTAAAGTCATCTAACATACCATACTTCAAGCTACTATCACCTGCTGTTTGAGCTATAATCAATACTCTTTTTTCATCTTTAGAATTAAAATAATTCTCTTTTATATCAATAGAATTATTATATTTTGAGATATGATGAGTTTTTATAAGTGCTATAGCTTTTTTAGCTTCACTTATAAGATTTTCATCACTTTTAAAATCATAATTATTTAAAATATTTTCAAGTTTTGATGAAGTTGTAGCATCATAATATATACCTATATCATCTTCTACAATACTAAAGGTGGGGCTTTTATCTACCCCTAATCCAAGTGACCTTATAAATCCATCTTCTAATAACCTAAAACTAATATTATCTTTTTTTGATAACTCTATAGCTTTGTTTCCAGATTTTTTTCTTCCCCAACCATAAAACACTCCACTTTTACCTAAAAATCTATCTATAATAGAGTAGTATTTGATATCTAAAAAGTTTTTAGTATTTTTTATAAGCTGTTTTGATATTGTGTAGTTTGTCATAGTTTTACTTTAAAATTCGTGATACGGTAAAGTGATTAAAATTAGAGTCAAATCCTATATTCCAAAATTAGAAAGTTCTATCATCTCAGGGTTTGTTTTATATTCTTCTACCATAGCAGAAGCTTCAAGCCTTAGTTTTTCTCTATTTTTTTGCTTTATATACTCTTGTATTGCAGTTTGATAGATACTATTCATTGATATTTTCATCTCATCTTTAAGTTTTACCACTTCTTCTTTTATTTGAGAAGGAAGCGTAATGGTTACTTTTTCTTGTGCTACTAATACCATATTAAACTCCTTTTAATTTTTATGGTGTATTTTACCATCTTTTTTAATATATTTCAAATATAAATAGATTTAATTTAATCTAAAATATTTAGTATTTTTAATAAATTATTTTGATATTGTGTAGTTCGTCATATTTAAATCTTTATATTTTTCAAAAAAAGTTTCTATTCTTTTATATAGTATTTTCATCTATTGTTGTCATGAAAGTACCTTTTATTTTAATGTATGTTTCATTATATAGTAATTATAAATTAGGGTCAGACACTATCTTTAATTGTTGTAATATGGAACTTTTCTTACATAATAGTCTTTATTTTTCTTAATTTATTTTTAATAAAATCTATAAAAAATAATAGAGGACTCCTAGCTAACTTTCTTAGTTTCTTTTTGTAGTTATTTTTTTTATCAACATGACTTATAACTTCATAAAATCCTTTAATATTCTTTGGCATTTCATTTAATTGTATATGTTCTGTTTCATTTAGTTCTGCATAGTTTATATTTTCTTTTATTTTCATCATAAAATATTCAAAATTTTTAATACGATTTTTATAGTACATTAAATTTAATGGTCTTGAATGGTAAAGATGCATAGTAAAAATACCACTTAAGTACATTGGTAAAGTTTTAATTAAAAAATACTTCCTAAATCCTCTATATTCAGAAATTAGAGGTGTTTTATAATCTGTAAAATAGTCTTTACCTATTGTTTGTTGATTCTCAAATATAAAAAGCCTATGTATTAATTCAAAATCTTCATAACCATGTCCGCTGAAACTATTATCAAACATACCAATATTTATAAATAATTCTCTACTAACTAAAATAGTAGATGTATTAATTGCATTATATAATACATCTATATTATTACCTTCTTGAAAACTTTTATTGGCTATATGAAAATATTCTTCGTCAAAAAGATTACTTCTCGTAGCTAAAAAGTCCGTATAATATTTTGATAAATAAAGACAAGGATATATCAAAAACTTAAATTTATTTTCTTCTATATTTTTGATATCTATAAAGAATTGTTTTATTAGTTGGTTATTTGGTACCAAGTCAACATCAAAAAAAAGTAAATAATCAGATGTTGAAAATTCAACACCATTATTCCTACAAATTGAGGCTGAATATATACCTTTTATAGGTTTATTAATATAAACAATCTTATCAAAATTTTTAATATACTCTTTTATTATATTTTTATATTGATCAATAACAGTAGCATCTGAAATAACAACTTCAATATTAAAATTATCAAAAAACTTTATTAAACTTTTTAATCTATTTAATATATACATAGTTTTAGAAGTAATTTTTATAGGAATAATGACTGACAAATTATACATTCTAATTAACCATTCTTTGTTTCATATAATCTATTCAGAGACTCTATATTTGATGAAGCTAAATTTATTATATTATAATTCTCTTTATGCAATTTATTTATTATTTCGTCAACTTCAATTTTATGTACTTTACTGTATTTTTGATAATCAACTTTGTAAAATGCGGGATGTGCAGTTCTTACAGTATTTATAGTATCCACAAACTGAGATTTTTCACTATAACTCCAAAAAGTATTACTTTCATCTTTTTTTTTACCATCAAATCCTATAAGATATATTTTCTTTGATATAGTTGCAGCGATAGGTAACAAAAAAAATGTAAGTACATTTGATGTACTTTTAACGAAATTTGATTTTAAAAGATTTAAATTAAATTTTTTTTGCTTAACACTCTTAATACCTATAATTCTGTTAGTAAAATCTTTCGGTAAATTATGCTTATATATAAGTAAATCCCGTAAAGGTACAAAAAATAATGTAGTGGGGTACTCTTGAAGTCTTAAACAAAGTTCTTTTCTAAAATCAGAAGCATACTTTGAATATCCAGCATGAAAAACACTATCTGTAGCTACAATGATATTAGGAGTATTATTTTCAAGAACCGTTTTGTTTTTTACTACACTATTGCAAACTATTGTCAATTTATTTTTTATATTTTTATTATGAATAAAATCTATAGAAGGTCCACTACCAAGTAATAAAATAGAATCAAAATTGTGATTCTTAAATTCATTTAAACTTTTATTCAATTTATTATTATTATATTTTTTTTCTTTTTTTGTAAGAAAGAGTTCTGTAAACTTTATTAACTTAGTGGAATCAAACTGATGATATTTTATATCGGATCTGATAAAAATCAAAGGTTTTTTTTTGACTTTTTGATTTGAAAAAGACCATTCTATTACTACATCATATCTTTTACTATTATTATTGGATATAAAATTAAATTTATCTTTTATCTGATCATATATCGAAGCAATATTATTATCAATATAGTTTGGTACTTGAAATTCAGTAAAATTTAATTTTTTACCAATAACAAAAGTTATATTATCTATATATGAAACTATAGGGTTTAAATACCATGAAGCTCTTGAAAGTTCACGCATTATGTCATCTTTATTTTCAATTTTAGGAAACCATAAAATAGTTATATTTTTTTTTTGAATTTTATATAAAAATATTTGTTTTTTTATAGATCTAACTATTGAAATCAAATTTTTCAATTTCATATATATACTCACTGTTTACTAACTTTTTTAGTTTTAAATTATTATACCCATAAAAATTAATACTATTTTGCCTTGCAGCATCATAATCATTGATAGAGTCTCCAATTAAAATTGTTTCTTCTGCTTTATACGCATTTTTATTTAATATCTCACCTACAATTTCATTTTTTACTTTTGGAGAACCTTCAATTGATAAAAAATATTTATTTAAATTCAACTTATCACAAATATATAATAAATCTTGATGATCAGCTCCTGAGGCTACATGCATATTAAATTTATTGTGATTTAATTTTATATAATCCAAAGTATCTTGAATAATATATTTTTCTTTTGATAATTCTACTTTTGTAAGCTCTGAATATTTTGCGGCATACTCCTGAATTTTCTCTTCTGAAATATCTTCCTTTAACAACTCGTTAAAAAAATATTTTACCTTTTTATATCTAGAAATTCCACCATTTAATTCATGATATTCAACCATCTTTTCAATTAAATTAGTTGGATGTTCTTTAAATAGTTGTCTATATCCTTCAGTTTTAACAGGAACAGAATCTAAAATAACCCCATCAAAATCAAATATTATATTCTTAATCAAACTTTTACCTTAACTACTGTTTTAATAACTTTTATTGGTTCGTTTATTTTAATACAAGGCATATGCGCATCATCTGGGAAGAAAATAGCAATATCACCTTTTTTTAGTTTGATACTTGATGCAAAATTTGAATCGTCATATTTGATTAAATCAATATTTTTATCATATTCAAAATATACATTAAGATTTTTTATATTATCAACTTCTATTATCTCTTCACCTTCAAGTATAAACTGAACATCTATATACTGCTTGTGTGATTCAAAAAAACATTTTTCTCTATCTTTTGAATTATATGTTTGCTCTAATGCAAAGTTGTTTGTATCAAGTTCTATTTTTTCAAATACATCTAAATCATAAGCATTTAATCTTTTGTTTTCTTCACTTGTCTCATCTAAAACTTTTGCGAGATACTCAAATACCACTTTAAATTTATCATCCGTAGTTTGTTTTTTTAAAATATCTAAACTTCCAAATATAGCCATTATTTTATCTCCGCTATTACTGTACAAGGCAAGCCATCACATTTTGATATCCTAAGTGGTGCAATAGTTAACTTTTTTATATCAACATCTTTATCTAATTGACTTAAATCCATATCTTCAAGTAATAAAATAGGTTTTGAAGGGTTTAAAAATACTTTATGGGCTTCTCTACCTATCATACGATGAGCAAAACTTGACACTGATATACTATCAAACCCTAAGACTCGAATATTTGGAAATGATTCTCTTAAATACTCAGCCAATGATGGATCAAATCCATAGTTTGATTCCCAAAATTCTTTTGTATTTCTTTTATTACAAATACCTGTTTTTATTATTAGTATTTCATACTTGTTTTTATCTTTTATTATATCTAGTTGTTCTATAACTTCATTTTTTATGATTAAACTTTCTGGACTTATTTCTACAAATAATATATTTTTAAAATTAAAAAAATCAGCATCAAAGTTTTCTATAGTTTGTCCATCTTCAAAAAAATGATACGGCATATCTATATGAGTTCCAATATGTACTGTTGTATCTATACTTGTATCATTTGCTACATCTCCATTAGATATATCTGATTTTTTTATTTGTTTAAATTTATTTCGATTTCCATATGTTGGAGTGTTCTCATCTAAAATATAAGACAAATAAAGATATTTAGTTTTCACTACTGTTTTCCTCTATGTCTTTTAGACAATCAAGTAAGCCCTGCCCCATATCTATGTAAGGATTTGCTACAAGCTTTTTGCTTCTTGTCGGCTGAAATGAATATGGTGTTGTTTTATAGTGGTTGTGGTATCCATTATCGTTAAGATTTACTTTTAGTTTACCACCTAGTATTTCATTTACCATTGTGAACAACTCTTTTCTTTGCATTCTCTCAACACCAGTTAATATAATATGTTCATTAACAAATTCATCTGATGATATAAGCTTAACTGCTAATTTTGCTACATCTGCTGCATGGATATACTCTCTTATCTCTTCACCATCTCCAGTGTGGTTAATCTCTCCTGTAGTTAGGGACTTTTTAAGTAAGTTGTATATATAGTTATTGTGATAATCTCTATCTCCATATACTGAACCGTATCTTACAATTGTAAATTCTAAACCAAATTTTTTATAATATTCTTCTGTAAGCTTTTCAGATGTTAGCTTGCTTATTCCATAGAAAGACCCTTTATCACTCATAGCATAAGCACTACTTGCATATACAAATCTTTTGATATGATAAGTTTTACAAGCTTCTAAAATATTTAAATTTCCCATCACATTTAATTCTAAAGCTTTTGTAGGGTTTGCTATAGCATCATCAAGGTTTGCAAAACCTGCAAAGTTATATACTATATCTGAACCGTTTACTATACTATCAATAGATTCTTTGTCTAATATATCACACTTTTGAAAATAGATATCATCTACATACTTAGAAGTGTTCAAATCAGCGGATACTACATCATGTCCTTGGCTTAGTAGCTCTGCTACTACATAACTACCTATAAATCCACATCCACCAAATACCACTATTTTTTTACGCATTTTCAAATACCTCATTCTTTAACTTTTGATTGTTTTTAAATCTTATCGCTTCTTCTATAGCTTGCACTTCCATGTCTGTTCGACTATCTATGGTACTTGCACCCATATGGCATGTTAATATACAATTCTCTAGTTCTTTTAGGTTACCTTGATATGGTTCTTCTTCAAATACATCTACACCAGCACCAGTAATAATATTTTCTTTTAGTGCTGTATATAAATCATCCTCATTTACAATACCACCTCTTGCTGTATTTACAAGTATTGTATGAGGTTGCATCTTTTTAATATCATCTAATATTATATAATCTTTTGTATCTTCTTTTAAAGGAACATTTACAGATATAATATCACTATTTTTTAATACTTCATCTTTATTTACAAACTCTACATTGTACAATCTTCCATAAGCAATATCTGGATTTGTATCATATACTTTAAACTTCACATTAAAAGATGATAATAGATGAACTAAACTTTTACCAATTCTTCCCATTCCAAATATACCTACTGTCTTACCATAAAGTAATGTACCCATATATCTATTCCAAATAGATTTTTCTTTTAGATTATTATTAGTATAAGTTACTTTTCTTGCCAAATCCAATATCATAGTTACACAAAGTTCAGCCACTGCCATTGTAGGAGCATCTGGCGTATATGCTACTCTTACTCCATATTTTTTACATAAGTCAAAATCAACTCCATCAAGACCAATACCTACTCTTGAAATAAGTTTTAAGTTTGTTGCATTTTTCAATACATCTTCTGTAATCTTTTCAGTTCCCGCTATCAATACTTCAGCATCTTTTATATCTTGTGCTAACTCTTCACTAGTTATCTTTCTGCCATGCTCATTTACAGATAGTTCTAATTCATTATTTTTGACTAATTTCATTGGTAAATCAGAAGTAGAACTAAAAGGGTGTGTTGATACAAATATTTTCATTATTTTAGTCCTTCTTTTAATTTACTCATTCCATTCATCGCTGCATCTCTCATAAAGAAATAGTCAATACCATAAGCTAAAAATGTACAACCTTGATCTATTTTTGTTTTCAAGTTTTTTGGATCTGTATCTACTACATGAAATCCTGATGGCATATTATGTTCTTTACACTTATCAAGAATTTTTTGAACAGCTTTTTTTACATCATCTCTTTCAAAATCACCAGGATATCCCATAGAGCCAGATAAATCATATGGACCAATTATTGTTCCATCAATTCCTTCAACATTTATAATATCTTCTATATTATTTACTGCGTCTATATGTTCTATTTGAGCTATTATTACAAGCTCTTCATCTACCCATTTTTTATACTCTTCAAATGTTGTTCCATATTTTTGAGCTCTAAAAAGTCCTACACCTCTTTTTCCAAAAGGCGGATATTTTGCATAATCAACTGCTTGTTTTGCTTCTTCTTGTGTTGTTACCATTGGTACAACAATACCATCAGCACCCATATCAAGAATTCTTTTTATAACTACTTCTTCATTTTTACTCACTCTTACTAATGCTTTCATATTATTAGCTTGTATTGCTCTAATTAAATTGTTTGCAGTTTCTAAATCAATTGAGGTATGTTCTATATCTATTACAAGCCATTCAAATCCAGCAAGTGCCATTACTTCTACACTCATAGCATTCCCCATCATTATCCATGAACCTATTGTTAATTCATTGTTTTTTAGTTTTTGTTTTAAGCTCATACTCATCCTTATAAATTGTCTTTGTGTATATGTAAAAGTTCTGCTAGTTTGAAATCCTCAGGTTCATCTATATCTACAGCTTCAAGCTTATTTACTTCAAAAATTTGAGGTTTGAGTCCTATTCTTTTAGTATTAGCATCTTGAAATGATTCTTTAGAAAAAATATAAAAATTAGAGTTCTCTTCATACATAGGTTCTAAATCTTGCGTTCTAAGTAGCTCTTCTGGATTATGATTAATAGGCTTAGCTTCTTTATCATAAAATCTTGTTTGGACTTTAGTAACACCAAATACACTATCATAAATCTCTAATCCTTCAAAATATTTTTCTATTGCTTTGTCTAAAGTCTCTGCTCTTAATAAAGGATTTGTACTATGAGTTTGCAAAAAGTGTTCGCCATCTAATTGAGATAAATCATATTTTATAATTTCATTCATTGATACATAATCACCTTGAATATCCTTTGGTCTATCTATAATGATAATTTTATCTCCAAAGTTGTCTTTTGCATCCCTTGATATAATTTTGCTATCTGTGTTAATTACAACATGGGATATATATTTTGAGGCTAATAATGATTTTACTATTGCATGATACAAGGGTACCCCATCAAAATCTCTCATATTTTTATTTGGTACTCTTTCAGAGTTACCTTTCATTGGTAATAATGCTTTTATTTGTTTCATAGTCCTTAATCCTCTTTTTTTATAAAATTCAAAACTTTCTTTACAAGTATATCTGAGTTTTCTTGAGTTTCTGTTTCAACATAACATCTTAACTCTGGTGCATTACCTGATGGCCTTAAGTGTATAACTACTTTATTATCAAGTGTAAGTCTTAAACCATCTATTTGATTTATATCTACTACATTTAAATCTGTTAAACCAATATTTTTTAGTAGTTCATTTGGATTTAATGCTGTCTTCTCTAAAAGTTTCATAGAATTTTCTCTTGAAAACTCTTGAATACGATCACTTGATGTAAATCTTTGTGGTAATTTTTCTACTAGTTTAGATAGTGATACTTTTTCTTTTACAGTATGACTTAATAATACAATAAAAGGTAATAATGCATCTCTTGTTGGAAGGGCATCTAATATATTTTCATCTTGTTTTAAAGTTGAACCTAAAAGGAAACCACCATTTGCTTCAAATCCTGCAAATGATTTGTAAGTCTTTAACTGTTCAAAAGTCTCTATCACATAAGGTGAACCAATTTTTGTTCTAATTACTTCTTTAAAAAAACCACTTTTTTCAATAGCTGTATTACAACTAACAGGAACAGCTAAAGCTTCTATACATAAAATATATGAAGTTAATAATCCAACTATATCACCTCTTAGCCAATCACCATTTTCATCTGCTATCAAAGGTCTATCACCATCACCATCTGTAGAGAATATAGCATCGAAACCATATTGTTTAGACCAATCTCTTCCTCTTTTTTTATCTTCTTGGGATACTGCTTCTGTATCAATAGGTACAAATTCATCAGCTCTACCTAAACATGTAACTTTGGCACCAAGAGATTTAAAAAGATCTGCATAGAGATCTCTCCCTGCACTTGAGTGTTCATATATACCAATCTTTAGGTTATTTAGGCAATTCTCTCCAAAATAGTTTGAGTATCTATTAAGATAGTTTTGTGATGCTTTAGTATTTACTTCTAAAGAAAAACTTTTTATATCAATCAAAGAGTTTGTGTTATTTAAAATATCTTTTTCATCATCTTTTGATATCTCTCCAAGAGGGGTATAAAACTTGATACCATTTCTATCAAAGGGTATATGACTACCTGTGATCATAATAGATGGATTATTATCTTTCATAGCTTGTAGTGCTAAAGCTGGAGTTGGTAATACACCATAAAAATCTACTTCATATCCATAGGCTTTAATGCTAGCACAAATAGTTTGAGAGATTTGAGGACTACTAGGACGATTATCCATAGCAACTGCAACTCTTTTAAAATCAAATGTTTTTTTCATAGCATCTAAAAAAGATAATGTAAATGCAGTACAAACTTCAGGAGTAAAATCTACAACTAATCCTCTAGCTCCACTAGTACCAAATTTTATACCACTTTGTTTTATAATTTCTTTTATATTATTTGTCATTGGTTATTTTTCTTCTTGAAATTTATGAGGCTTACTTATAATATAAATTCCATAAACTAACACTGCTATAACAGTCAATATCCCTATTGTTCCAACTATCTCATTCATCTAGTTCTCCTAACTCTTCTATAAGTAAATCTATATCAAATTTAATTCTTTTCATTTTTAGTAATGTAAATAAACTCACCACTACTCCAACAATACCTATAAAAGTATATAATATCGAAATCTTTCCTACAACTACTTGAAAAAAAACTGTAAAGCTTCCTGTCAAAACAGCCATAAAAAATATAAACATATTTCTATAGTCATCTCTTAATATATTTATTTTTTCTTTTAAGCTATCAATTTTAGGCATTTAATCCCTCTTATAATCATCACTTAATCTTACAATATCATCCTCACCTGTATATTCACCTACTTGTGCTTCTATTAAAATAACAGGTATTTTACCTTCGTTTTCTAGTCTATGAACTTCACCCATTTTTATATATGTGGATTCATTTGGTCTTACTAATCTTGTTTCATTTCCAACAGTTACTGTTGCTGTTCCTGATACTACTATCCAGTGTTCATTTCTATGGTAATGTTTTTGTAAACTGAGTCTTTTACCTGGTTTTACTTCTATTCTTTTTATTTTATAACCTGGTGTATCTTCTAATACTGTATATGTTCCCCATGGGCGACTTGCTGTTAAGTGTATATTATGTAGTTCTGAATTTAATTTTATTAAATTTACAGCTTTTTTTACTTTTTGTGAACTTCCTTTTTTACTTACTAGAAGTGCATCTCCTGTATCAACTATTATTAAATCTTCTACATCCACCGTAGCGATTTTTCTATTTTTTCCATAAACAAGATTATTTTTACTATCTATTGATATATGGTTTTCGTTTATAGTATTTCCATCTGAATCTTTTGAAAGTTCTTCATATAGAGCATCAAAACTCCCCAAGTCTGACCAGTCTATGTCTGATGGAATAACTTTTACTTTATCTGATTTTTCCATCACAGCATAATCTATACTGTCTTCTGGAATATTTACCATATCTTCATGTTTAACTCTTGTGATGCCTTCTTTGTTTGCGTTATTATAAGCTTTAAGAGATGTTTTATAAATTTCTGGACTATATTTTTTAAGTTCTTCTAAAAATATTCCTACTTTAAACATAAACATACCACTATTCCAATAATAATTCCCTTCTTTTAAATACTCTGTAGCTGTATCTACATCTGGTTTTTCATGAAAAGCTTTTACATTTTCTCCGTCTGACTCAATATATCCAAATCCAGTTTCCGCAAACGATGGCGTTATGCCAAATGTAACTAAATTGTCTTTTTTTGCTAAACCTTTTGCTTTGGCTAATACATTTTCATATTCAAGTTCATTTTTTATGATATGGTCAGAAGGTGTTACTAGTACGATTTCCTCTGGTGAAATAGCTAAACAAGCTAATGCTATTGCAGGTGCTGTATTTCTTCCAACAGGTTCAAGGAGATATCTATTATCTTGCTTGTTTAGTTCTTCAAGTTGATCTACAGCCAGAAAATATTGTTCTGTATTTGAAACTATAAATTGCTTCTCGCAAGTTTTAGAGTTTCGTTCAACTGTAAGCTGAAAAAGTGAACTATTATCAAAAAGTTTTACAAACTGTTTTGGCATAAGTGTTCTACTTATTGGCCATAGTCTTGTACCATTCCCACCGCATAATATAATATTTGTCATATCTACTTATCCTCATACATAGTTTTTAGAGTATCTTTAAAGTCTTTTTGTTTAACATATCCAATCATTTCAAAAAGTTTTTTAGATGAACCTGTCAGGGATTTAATCTCATCTTTTCTAACAAATGCTGGATTCACCTTTATTTCTATTTTATAATCTGATATATTATTCATCATATCTATTACATCTAAAAGCTTGATACCTCTGCCTGAACAAATATTTACTATGCTAGAGTTAGAATTACACTCTAAAAGTTTTTTATAAACTTCACATACAAATTCAACATCATTAAACTCTCTACTTACATCAAGATTCCCAAGCTCTATCACATCTTTTTTTTCTTTAAAATGCTTTACTATCTTTGGTATTAAAAAATTATCTGTTTGATGTACCCCAGTGTAGTTAAAAGGTCTAGTTATAATAATATTTAGTTTGCTAAAGTAGTTTTTTACTATACATTCCATAGCATATTTACTTACTCCATAGTGATTAGCAGGTATAGGGCATAAAGATTCATCAAGTACTTCTAAGCCTTGATTCCCGTATATAGTTGCACTACTTGCTAAAATAATCTTTGATGGATTCATATCTAATTCGATTAAAACATCTAAAATATTAATTGTCCCTATAGTATTTACTTTGTAAAACTCCTCGGTATTCCCATGAGCTGCATAAGATATACCTGAGAGATGTATTATAAAATCAAGTTGAACTGATTTAAATACACTCACAAGATCTTCTTTTTTTGTTATATCACATTTATATGTTTTGCTAGATTCATTAAACAAAGATGTACCGTATATATCATATCCATATTTTTCAAGATATGACGATAAATATTCTCCAGTAAAACTATCTATACCAGTTATAAGAATTTTTTTCATAGCTTAGAAACTAAACCCTGCTTCATTTCTTCTCAGGTCATCTTTAACCATCATAGCACATAGCTCTTCTAGTGTACATTTTGGTTCCCATCCTAAATCATCTTTAGCTTTTTGAGGATTACCAATAAGAAGTTCAACTTCTGCTGGTCTATAGAACTTAGGGTTGACTCTTACTACAGTTTCTCCTGTAGCCTTATTTACTGCTACCTCTTCCTCAGCACTTCCTTTAAACTCTACTTCTATACCTGCACCTTTAAATGCCATAGTTACAAAGTCACGAACAGTTTCAGTTCTGTTTGTTGCTAATACATAAGTATCTGGCTTATCTGCTTGAAGCATAAGATACATACCCTCTACATAGTCTTTAGCAAATCCCCAGTCTCTTTTGGCATCCATGTTTCCTAGCTCCATACAATCAAGAAGACCAAGTTTAATTTTTGCTACAGAATCAGTGATTTTTCTTGTTACAAACTCCCTACCTCTTAGAGGTGATTCATGATTAAATAAAATTCCACTACACCCAAAGATATTATAAGATTCTCTATAGTTAATTACCATCCAGTGTGCGTAAAGCTTAGCAACACCATAAGGGCTTCTTGGGTAAAATGGTGTTGATTCTTTTTGAGGTATCTCTTGAACTTCACCAAACATCTCAGATGTAGATGCTTGATAGAATCTAATCTTAGGGTTTACTATTCTAATAGCTTCTAGTAAATGTACACAGCCAAGACCTGTAATGTGAGCAGTTGCTAGTGGTTGTTCAAAAGAGACACCAACAAAGCTTTGAGCTGCAAGGTTATAAATCTCATCTGGCTGGATATCCATAACCATTCTGATACTGTTTGCTTGATCTGTTAAGTCATACTCTACTAGATGTAAGTTTTCATGTTTATCTACACCTAACTCTTCTAATCTCCAAAAGTTTACTGATGATGTTCTACGGTATGTTCCATATACTTCATAACCTTTGTTTAGTAATAACTCTACTAAATATGCACCATCTTGTCCTGTTATTCCTGTAATTATTGCTTTTTTCATTGTTTTCCTTTGTTTTAAATTTAAAATTTTTGTATATAAAAAAATCCACCATTGTCTGTGAAATAAAAAAGTAGATCTTCATATGAATTTACTGAATCTTTTGTAATTACTCTATTATTATCATATATACGAAATATATTTAAATTCAATAAATCATAAATAAGAGTACTTGTTCTTCTCATCATTGCTGCTAAAGAATTACCTATAGAATCTCTAGACACACTCTCATAGTCAAAACCAACTACCATTATAGTGTCAAATGATAATAAATTATATAGTTTCCTAGATTGAAAAATTAAAGGAAAACTACTATCAAACACATAGATTAAATCCAATTTACTTAAAAAGTCAGGTTCGTCATGAATAAAATTTTCCATTAGTAATTGTTCACATCCAGTGTTTTTAACGGAAAATATTGATGAAAAATCTAATAAATTAGTTTTTTTAATATCTGTACTAGGCATAGTAACTCTATCGTCCCCTCTATATATAATGTCATTTTTTTTACTTGTTAAGGCTAATTCTACAGACTTCCAGTACGATTGTACTTGTAAATCAGCACTTTTAAACAAGTAAGGATCTTTTCCCCAATATCTAGATAATACTAAATTATATTTTTTATTATCTAGTAAATTACCTTTGATACCATGTTTAAAAAATGTAAATATAAAATCTAAATACCCATAATCAATAACTGTTATCTTACTTAACATATTTTTTGTTTTAATTGTATCAGAGGTGTCAAAACCAAATGAATAGACCGAAGTAAAATATTTTTTATTTGTAGCAATATCTATCATATTCTCTTCATTATCTCTGTTGTATTCTAAATTAAAATTATTTCTTGATCCATCTGCATAAAATAAATATTTAATATTTTTATATGCAGTAGAAACTTTATTAAAAAGTTCTCTATTTACATTTCCAGCAAAAGGATGTAGAATTAAAGCATCAATAGTTAAAGAAGATATTTCTATCCTTCTAAGGACATGTTCAACAAGCTCTTTTATTTTTTCTTTTGGATTACTATCATAGTTTAAAATATTAAGTGTAAAACACCTCTCTGAAGATTTAAAAAATGTTTCACTCATCTCATGATTTTTTGGGTGAATTATCAAAAAGGCACCATTCACCATGCTACTACAGTTTAAAAGTAACGAATACACATAAGGAGACAACTGAATTTGTGGAACTATAACTATAGAAATTCTATTTCCAAAAGCACTGTTTGCAGAAATTTCATTAAGTTGTTTATCTAAGATTATATTAGTATTCATTTTTTATCCTCGTAATTATTTTGTACTGATCACTATTCTTTCCTGTACAAAAAAGAACTATCTTTGTATTTATTATATTAGCAATGAATGAATTAATTAATCGTTTTATTTCACAGACTATTCCAGTATCTAGATGTACTATTTTTGGAGGAAAATAAATTCCCACCATAGCTTTAGTTTTCATATTGTCTCCTCAGTGGAATAACATAGCTTCTCCATCAATGCCTTAGCACTTTCTTCCCATGTAAGCCATTGCATATTGTCTGATTTCGGATGTTTGTCGTCTTGATTTAGTTTTAGCCACTCTTTTATACTCTCTGCTAACACTTGTGGGCTATTGTTGTTTCTAAAGTAGTAGGCAAAATTACCCGCAACTTCTCTAAAAATTGGGATATCTCTGGCGATGATTGGTTTTTTGTATTGAGCTGCTTCTATAAGCGGTAATCCAAATCCTTCTCCCTCGCTTGCGGCAATTATACAGTCTGATAATTCATAGACTTTTTGGAGGTATTCATCGCTAATCCCCTCTAACCAGAAAAAGCTTTTGTTTTTTTGTGGATGATTATTGAGCTTATCTTTAAAATCATCCATCATCCATCCAAGCTTTCCTACAATAACTAAAAGAACATCTTCACCAATATTCCAAAGCTGTTCAAAGGCCTGAAATGTTTGCTTGTGTCCTTTGCGAGGTTCAAGAGTACCTATCATGGTAAAAGATGGCTTGCTCTTTAATGCTTCCAATACATTGTTTGTATTTCCAGGAAGTCCTTCACTTGGCTTCGAATTATCTAAGTCTCCACCAAGGTGAAAATATGAAACAGTCATATTTTCCATATCAGTAGAAATATTTTTTTTATGCCAGCTTATATATTCTTTCGCAACAGTATCAGATATACAAACTACACCGTTTGAAGATGTTGTCAATGCTATAACCCATTTTTCAAATCTTTCTTTACCTCCTTGTGGAAAATATTCTTTCATAGTAAGTGATAGTAAATCGTAGAGCAAAAATTTCACCTCTACTCTTTTAGATTTTAAACTCTTATAAAACTGCTGTTTTGCTATCTGTACTTGTGGTTGCATATCTAGTAAAAAGAAAATATCTCCTTCTTGGCACTCTATATATTGATCTTCCACTAGTGACTTATCATGGCCTAAGAACTTATTTGTAAAGTTTGTAGCATACCTGTAGTCATCATTTAATGTTGCATACACTGGTTGTATATCATATTCTTTTGGTGGGTTTTTTAATAGTTCCATTAAGATACTTCTTACTACTCTTTGAATACCTGTTTTTGCATCTTTTTGTACTAATTCGGATATATCTAAATATAGTTGTTTTTTGTAAATTTTTTTAGATTCTTTTATAATTTGTTGTAATTCGTTTATATCTATTTTTGTCCTGAACTTTGACATAAGCAGTTTTAATTCTTTGTCTTCTGGATTACGCTTTAAAAATAGTTTATAAGCTAAGTTAATAATAATACATTTATGATATTCTTTCAAAGTGTCAATTGAAGAAAACTTATTAGCATTCAACTCTATACATTTTCTATTCATATCAAATTTTTCTTTAAGTTAAAGTTTAGCAGCATAGCTTCTCTACTTCTCATTTCGTCTCCTTAATGCATCATAAAATGCAGCCATATGTGAATTTAAGAAATCTTTTATCGTATATTTAGATATCACCTTTTCAATTTCATTTGCCAAATAATCCTCGTTAGAGTGTAGTATTTTTTTTATATTTTTTGCCACTTCTGTTGCTGATGAATTACTTTGTAATAGAAAAGGCCATCCCTCATAAACTTCACTTAAAGCTGTATTATCAAATACAATAGGTGCACATCCGCCAATCATAGCCTCAAGTGGCGGCAGGCCAAAGCCTTCAAGCTCCGAAAGATATAAAAAACAAGATGAAGCCGAAATGAGCTTTGCCAATTCTAAATCAGAAGGCATCATTAGTAATTTAACAGGTACAGTTTTATTTATTTCAGTAATTAGTTTTTTATCCATTTCTGATAAAAGATTAGTTTTGCCAAATATACAAAGCTGACTATCTACACCCCCAATCTTAAGGTACTCATAATAAGATTCTATCATCAATCTAAAATTTTTTCTAGGATCATTTTGAAAAGGGATTAAAATCTGAGGCATACTCTTTTTTTGGTAATCTTCTTTTTCTATCATTTCATTCATGCTTGGTAAAAATACCACTGACACATGATAGTTATAATCTTTATAGTTTACTAATTCAGTTGCGGTATGATGTGATATGCAAACAACTTCATCACTATTTACTATTGATTTTACAATATCATTTGTGAAGTACTTCTCTTGCTCAGGATATAAATCTAACCTTGTTAAATGGAAAATATCAAATATTGTAATAACATACGAAAAATGCTTATCTCTTACTTTAGGTAAAGGATGATAGGGAGAAAAATAAACTATATCTTTAGAGATAGATTTAGCCAAAGCAGTTGCATAATCTTTATGATATAGATTATACCCTTTATCATTATTTAAAATCAATCTTGTCTTTGTACTTAAATCTTTTACTATACCTTTAGCCTTTTCATCATAAAAAGGTATATATCTTGAACCAAGTTCAAGGCTCAGAACATCAAATAATTTTAATATATACTTAGAAATACCAGAAATATTATTAGCCCCTAATATCCTCGAACAATCCATTAATAGCACAAAATCATCTGTATATGACAGTAAATCTTGTGAGTACATCTCTTTCTCAATCACTATATGATTATTAGCTAACCTACCTTTTATTTCATTATTTCTTTTTTTTCTTGTATTTAATATTTTTGATTTATAAGCTAAATAATTATAATAATCAATCATCTCTTCACCAATTTTATTGTTTTGAAACTTTTCTAATTGCTTATTGTAATGACTTATATTAACTTTATTTTTAGAGGATAAAAAATCATCTATTGTCTTAGCTATATTTTCTGGATCTTTAGGATTGAAATATATACCAAGATCACCAACTATCTCAGGTATACAACTCCAATAAGAACATAAAATAGGACGATAAAAAGTCATTGCTTCAACTAGAGGAAGGCCAAAGCCTTCAGATAAACTTGGATAGACCAATGCACTTGCATTCTCATAAATATAATTAAGTTCCTCTTCTCTTAAATTACCTAGAATTTGAACTTTGTCGCCTACCTGATATCGTTCAACTAATGTTTCTAAGTCGTCAAACTTGTTATTTCCTTTATTCTTCTCTCCGGTAGTTAAAACTAAATTAATTTCTGATTTTACTTTAGAAAAAGCTTTAAAAAGATTTTCATGATTTTTATGTTGCCTACCTGCAGCTGGGTAACATAAATATGGTTTATTTAAATCAATACTAGGCTTTTTATTACCTAACTTACTTTTTTCAACTGGTAGATAAATAGATTTAATTCTATTTTTGGAAATATCTGTTTGTAGATGTATATCATTCTTTGAGTACTCAGTTGATGTTAAAATATAATCTGGATCAAAACAGGATTTTAAACTGTTTTTAACTTGATCTTTTCTAAAGTCATTAACAAAATGAGTTGGTGTTAAATCATACTTTGTTAACAGACTTAAAACACCACTGATTTTTGTATGTACATCATTAAACGGTGAATGTAAAACATCTAAAAAATTAATATTTTTATGATAATTTGTTATGTTATCAATTATAACTTCTATTTTCTTTCTTTTTAGGTTTTCATACATATTTATATTTTTGTTGGTACAAAAAAGTATAAAGCTTATATTATAGTTTTCAACTGGTAAAGCTTTAAAAATTCTTCTTAGTGCAATTACCATTCCACATTCCATATGAGCAATTGGAGGAGTTAAATCAACCCCTATATATTTATTCTGAGTCTTAACTTTCAATGATAGCCTTCCTTGCCATTAGTACTCCTCTATTTCTATCATCTATAATATTAAACTTTTTATCTATAAGGTACGGCACTGCCAAAGTACCTTTAGCACTCCATTCTCCAGCCTCATCTTGCCATGTATCATCTACACACACTACTCCATCCTTTTTTAGTTTTTTTACGACGCTTTTTGCACATTTTAAGTGCATCCTATGAGCTTTTTTTTCATCTATTTTTGAACCTAAGTACTTTTCATAGCGTGATTGTCGTAGCTCACTATGATTTCCATGATCAAAATCATAAGCATCTAAAAACACAAAATCAAATGAATCTATATCGTTTTTTAAAAAGTCTTCACCTTTTCTAGTAACAGCCTCTATGTTTAAGTCATACTTATTAGAAATAAAATTAGCCCACCTAGTATTGTGTGCATCCATATCTACAGTAATGAATTTTATCCCTTTTTGTTTACAAAGAGTTGCAAGTTGTAGAGTGGAGCCTTGACCTGGAACATTTTCTCTTGTAGTTCCCACTTCTACCATGACCTTGCCTTTACCTTCTCCATCTTTTATGTTTTCATTAATGTAGTCTATGAGTAGATCTTGCCCGTGTTGTTGCTTTTTATGACTTGCATTACGGATCTTTTTATACTCTTCAAATAGTTTTTTATTTACACTATCTTCAAAGATTCCATAATTTGCATTATACTCCATTTCAAAATCTACTGCGATATTTAATTGATTCAATGAAGTTGCTAAATTTATGAGTTTTTTGTACTGTTCCTTTTGAAGTTTTTCATCATGGGCTAAAAAAAGTTTACCATTGTTAACAAACCCAACACCTTGCATCCTATCACCCGACTTAGCGATTTGCTCTGCAAACTCACAACATACATCAAACTTCTCATTATTATTTAATTCATTACCCAACACATAAAAATCTATGGACTCTAGTATATCCTCTTGCTTCATAGTATGTGAAACGATAGCTTTTACTTTTTCTTGCATACCTAATGTAGCTAAATACTCACTTGTCAGTATGGTTTTATTAGATGCTATCAGACTATTGACAATGTCATTTTTTTCTTTCAACTCTTTGTTTTTAGTTTCTAGTTCTCTTTTAAGTTTTACAATTTCTTGCTCTTTTGTTTGCTTTGCTGTTGTGAGTTCTTCTGTTTTGTTTGCTAATTCTGCTTTGAGTTTATCTAGCTCTTTTTGGATAGTATCTTTTTCACTTCTACTTTGTCTCAAACTCTCTTCTAAAGTTTTAGTATTATTCTCTAGTTCTGTAAAATCTTTGAGTTTCTCTTCTAAGCTTTGTTTTTCATTTTGGAGTGTTTCTACCTTGGTGTTTAGCTCTGTTTTTTGTTTTTGGAGTTGTTCACTATTTAGCTGAGTTTCTTGTAGTCTCTTTATTTTGGTCTCTAGTTCACTTTTGAGGACTAAGAGTTCTTTTTCTTTTGAGCTTTTATAGTTTTCTATCTCTATTTTTGGTTTATCTAGCTCTTTTTGGATGTTTTGTTTTTCAGCCTTTTGTGTTTCTATCTCCTGTATTTTGGACTGCTTATCACTTATTTCTTTAGTTATATCATTTTGTAGATCATCTATCTTTGAAGTGAAGTTTTTGTTTTGAGTAGATAGATCTTGTAGAGTTTTTTTAGAGTCTATACTATTTCTTTTGTAGTCGTATAGATATACTACTGTATATCTATCTGGATGGTACTCTTGTTTAGATGATATCACTTTGTATCCAAGAGATCTCATCTTGCTATCAAATGTACTCTTTGATAAGGCTGCTAAGCTTTGATCATCTGTATCTATAAGTCGTATAGAGACTATATCTACCCCAAGTACTTTTATATCTATATCGGCTACTATACTAGAGCCATCTAGTGAGTCTATCAGCAGCATCTTTGTACTCTCTACGCTACAGTTCGAAGAGATGAACTTATCTAAAGATATAGTATCTATATCTTTTGAGTTGAGTTTTTTGACATTTGACCATAGGTGTGATACTACAGAGTTATCTACCTGTCCATCTAAAGATGGATTTGAGTAAGTGTTGTATGATGATATACTTGATGATGAGTTTATCATATCGCTGTACTCTGTCCAGTTTATACTATCAAAAGATATATCATCTATAGATTTTATCACTTTTTTATTTGTATTTACAAAGTGTACTATCATATCCTCATCAAAAGTCTGTGACCAAGTATCTATATCACTGTTTATAAGTATAGTCTCATCTGCACAGAAGATATCTATCATAGTAGTTAAGTTTTGATTTTCTATCATAGGACTACTTCTCTTTAAAGTTTTTGATAGTATTTGACACTACAAAAGGCAACTTAAAAAGCCCAAAGATACCACTAGCATCTTTCTTTATATTTTGACCCAAAGTATACTCTAAGCCACTTTTTAAACTTCTAGCTTCATATACATCATCATAGTAGCTAAACTCTTCAGGATACTGTGTACCCTCTTTGTGCTTCATATACACTATAGCCAAAGAGATAGGTAGTAGTACTTTCCCGAAAAATGACTCTTGCTTTGATAGTGCTTTTTTACCTATCTTATACTTTAGTTGTCTTTTTACTTTATGTACAGCCCCATTGTTTTTTGGTATTTTTTTCTTTGGTTCGACAGATTTGAGATAGTATTTTTCTAGCTCCTCCTGTACACTAAAAAGCTGAGTGAGTAAAAGCTCATTTTCCTCTTTTTGTTCTGTATATTTTTTCTTCTCATTCTCTACTTGAGCTTTTAGCTCTTTGTTTTGTTTTTCACTCTCTTTTTGCTTTTTTTCTATAGATGATATCTGTGTTGAAAGAAGTTCATTTTTCTTTTGTTGTGCTTTAAGCTCTTGGGTCTCTTTCTCTTTTTGTGATATTTGTATTTTGAGATCTTGTATCTCTTTTTGCTTTGATTCGACTTTTGAGGATATATCTTTTTTGGCTAGGTATTCTTTCTCTAGCTCCTCTTGTACACTAAAAAGCTGAGTGAGTAAAAGCTCATTTTCATCTTTTTGTTCTTTGTTTTGTTTTTTACTTAGTGCTTGCTCTTTTTCTATTTTATTTTTGAGATCTTGTATCTCTTTTTGCTTTGATTCTGCTTTTGATGATATATCTTTTTTGGCTAGGTATTCTTTCTCTAGCTCCTCTTGTACACTAGAAAGTTTTGTTTTTAAAAACTCTTTTTGATTTATCTGTTTTGCTACTCTTTTATAACTTTTCTTTTCAAGTTTTGCATACTCTTTTTTTGTTTTTACAAGAGTCTTATCTATATTTTTAGTAGCTACTAGCAGAGCATCAAAATCCTGCTCATCTTGTGTATCACATGGGAAGTTTGCGACAGACTGTATCTCTTGATACAAAGCTATCACTTTTTGATATCTTTTTGTAGATCTGTTTGCAAAGCTATCATAGAGTATATCTAGATCTTTGTTTTGTGTAGCTACATCTTCATGTGTAGATAGAGACTCTTGTGGTTTTTTGTTTTTTGTTTTTATTTTTGGCAGGTTTATCTTAAGAGCTAGATCTTCCAAATAATCTTGCGAAACACCTCTAGCATTCTCAATATGAAAAAACAAAGTCTTATCTAAGTTTTTATAAAAAAACTTCAACAACAACTGATGATACTCAAGCCACTCATCCATCACCATATCTATCTGCTCATCATCAATAGTTTTAGTACTCTTATAAAGCTTCTTGATACTATCTTTTGGATGAGAATAAACAAACAAAAAAGATAGCTTGCTATCTACTTTTGTCCAATAGTCCAATAAATAAGCGATATCCTTATCACTCCAGTAGCAATAGCTCAAATCTTTATTTTCCAAAATAAGATCTAGCACCAAACTATCCCAAATCTGATGAATATCTTCTGAGTTGTTACCAAGAATCATACTAGTGATCTCTTGAGGAGTGTATCCATATATTTTAGAGTTTTTTGATGTAGGTATACCAATATCATCAAAAATATTAGCAGCAGTTTTGAGGTTGTTTTGATCAAAACCTGTAATAACAGTCTTATCTGACATATCTTTTTGATACTCTACTACACTCTTTACCTTTGCCATACAAATCCTCTATTAAAAATTAAATTGACAAAATAATATCTTAAGAATACTTACTATATCCTTACAGCAATTCTAATTGTTTAAATCTCTCATAAAATACAAATCAAAATACCAATTAAATTCATAAATATTTCAATAATAAAATCCTAAATAAACCCAGTATTTACAGTACTTTAAAGCACTTTTTAACT
>JAYEIM010000421.1:0-5647 GCA_034660095.1 Campylobacterota bacterium
AAAAGATGATGCAAAAACTGTGACTTCATATCCTATATTTTTTAACATCTTTGCAATAGTATGAGCTCTTGTATGAAATCCATATCCATAAGGAAAAGCATAATGATTTATAATCCAAATATTTTTTGCTATCACAAACTCCCTCCACCATCAACAACTAATTCACTTCCAGTTATCCATCTAGCTTTACCTGAAAGTAAAAACAATATTGGTTCTACAACATCACTTACACTTCCAATACCCAGTGGATAACTTTTGTTTATATTTTCAATATATTCTTCATTATAAACTTCTTTCCAAGATTCAATCATTTTAGTCATTACAAATCCAGGTAGTACAGCATTTACTCTTATCCCTAATCTTGCAACTTCAATTGCTAAAGATTTAACAGCTGAATTAATAGCACCTTTAGAAGCTGCATACCCTACTATTCCACTATTTCCTCTAATAGATGCAATTGAAGATAAAAATACTATTGAGCTTCCTTTTCCAATATTTGCTCTTCTATCACAAAATCCTTTAGCTAATTGAATATTTGAGAAATAATTAATTTCAAATAGTTCTTTACTCTTTTCTACAGACAACACCGATGAAATTGGTGTTATCTGCTGGATTCCAGCAGATAACACCAAGCCTTTTAGTTTGCCATATTTTTTAGAAATACTTAAAATCCATTTATCTAAACCATCACAATTAGATAAATCTTTTTCTTCTAAGATGAGATTATTAGCATCACTTATTTCATCTTTTAATAAATCTAATTTTTGTATATTTCTCCCAACAGCAATAACAGATGCTCCCTCTTTTAAAAGAGAAAAAACTACACCTTTTCCTATTCCAGAAGTTGCACCTGTAACTACAAACACATCTTGATTTGCGTACATCTTAACTATCTAATTTATCCGATACTAACTCAACTAAGTTATTTACCGTTTGACACTCTTTTAATTTATCAGCTGTAACTACAACTTCAAATAATTGATCATATAATGAAATCATCGATATATTTGCCAATGAATCCCACTCTTCAATATCTTCTAGTTTCATCTCTAAACTAATCTCTTCATCTCTTTGAAGAGTTTCTTTAATTTCCTCTAATAATTCTACTTTTGTCATTTTTTCTTCTCCTTAATTTTTATAAAATATAACTTCTGGACAATAGATTTTATCCAACTTTAACTGACATGTTGCCCAAGATAAACCAACACCAAATCCAGATAATACCAACTTTACTTTTTTTGTATTTACATCTTCATTGATAGCATCACAAATAGTACATGGAATAGAAGCACTACTTTGATTTCCATATTTTCCAGTAATTTCAGATGGTGCTTTTTCTAATGGAAATTTTAATCTTCTAGCAATATTTGAAATAATATATTTATTTGCTTGATGAAAAACTATATAATCAATATCTTCTTGTGTAGAGTTAGATAACTCTAAAATTTCAGCTATTGCTTTTGGTTCAGTTTCAATTGAAAAATTAAAAACACCTGCACCATCCATATATAAATCATCTAAACTTCTTTGTTCTGAAGTTTCAAATATTCTTTCATCTTTAATAATATCTTTTGTAGGTTTTCTAAATGCACCTTGTGGCTGAATAATTGTATCAAATTTTGTTCCATTTGTATGAAGAGTAAAATATGTTTTTTGTTCTACATTTGATTTTTCTACAAGTGTAGCAGTACCAGCATCACCAAAAATAGCTGCTACATTTGAATCTGTTGGATTGACAACTCGACTAAGTGTATCACCAGCTAAAACTAAAACTTTTTCACAACTGTTTGTTTCTATCATCATATGTGCTAACCATAATCCATATACATATCCAGTACATCCTTGATTTACATCAAAAGCAGCACAGTTTTGTGATAGTTCAAGTTTTCCTTGTAAGTAGGTAGCTGTTGCAGGTTGAAAGTAATCTGGAGTTTGACTTACAAAAATAATTGTTCCAATAGAAGATTTATCTATTTTCATTTCATTTAGCAATTTATTAGCTGCAACTTCACATAAATCAGAAGTTGTTGTGTTTTCATCTTCTACTATATGTCTCTTATTTAATCCTATACTTTTTTGAATTCTTTTTACTTGTTTAATATCTCCATTATAAAGAATATCAACTTCATCTTCTAAAAATCTATGATTTTCTGGAACACAAGTTACTATTCCAGATATTTTTGCTTTTGTAAAAAATGATTTTGCCATTATTTTCTCCTAATTTTTTTAAATCTATCACCAAAATTTGTTTTCTCCACAATATTTATTTTTGTGGGAATCTTATAACTATCAAGTTTATCTTTGCAATACTTTCTAACAATCTTTTTTATCTCTTTGGATTCTAATGACTCTTTTAAAACAACATCACAAATAACAGTTTGTCCTGTAATTATATTTTGCTCACCATAAACCATAGCATCTTCTATTTGTGGTACTGAGAGGATGATTGATTCTACTTCATTTGGCAGTACTTTTTCTCCACCTACATTGATAACTTCTTTATTTCGACCTATAATTTTTAAGTATCCATCATCTGTAGTTTCTACTAAATCACCAGTTTTAAACCAGCCATCTTCTGTAAAACTATCCATAGATGAGTTTAGATATCCCATCACTTGAGTTTTACTTTTTAACCACAGTTCATTATCTACTATTTTATACTCTAATTCAGGGTCGTCTATTTTCATAAAAGTTGAGTTTGATGACTTTGAAGATGTATTTGCTATACCTGTCTCACTTGTACCAAATGTTTGTAAAAATTTTGTCTTTGGAAATGATTCTTTTAATCTTGTCAGTAAACTATCTGGCATGGCTTCCGTACCATAAGTTATCATCCTTAATGACTTTAAGTCATACTTCTCATGAGACTTACTCATTAAAATAAGATTTAAAAAAGTTGGACTTGATGGTAATACTCTTATCTTAAAATCTTGTAATAGTTTACAAATATCATCTGCATTTCTATTTTCTGGGATTATCATTGTTGCACCCATAGATAAAATATTTAAAAGTGTATTTAATCCACCAATATGATCAAACATCAAAAACAATATCATATTAAGAGATTTTTCTTTTTTATTGTTATAATGTTCTACAAGATTATCAAAGTTATGTATCATAGCTTTTGGTTTACCAGTACTTCCACTTGAAAAAAGAACTAATCCAGAGTTATAATTATCTTGAAGGCTTTTTATCATCTGATGTTTTTCTTTTGAGATATTTTCTTCAAGTATATAGTTTTCATTAACTATTTTGATAATTTTATCTGTGTAAGATTCTTCAACTCTTTCGTTTATCTCACTTTTTATATTTGTAGTAATAGGTACAATAATATTTTTATTTTTATATAGTGCGATAAGTAATGCTATACTTTCAAAACTATAATCAGAAAGTATAGAAACAACTTCACCTTTTTCTATCTTTAGCAGTAGTTCATCTTCAATCTTTTTTATTTTATTGTATAAATCATTGTAAGAATAATTCTTATTTTTAAATACAATAGCAATTTTATCATCAAATTTTTTAAAACTTTCTATAAACCAATTCATTAGTTATGTACTCCACCAAGATAGATTATTTGTCCTGTAATAAAATCACTTTTTTCATCAATAAAAAAATCAACTACATTTTTAATATCTTCAAAGTTGCCAAATCTTTTGATAGCTTGTTTCTCTAAGAGTTCTTCTATTTTATTTTTAGGAACAGCTTTTATCAAGTCTGTTTCAACTGGAGTTGGTCCAATTGCATTTACAGTTATTCCATATGATGCTACTTCTTTTGCAATAGTTTGAGTAAAATTTTCAATAGCACTTTTACTAGCTGCATAAATAGCTTCACCATCAAGTCTTAATGCACTAGCCACGGTAGTATAATTTACTATTCTTCCAAACTTTTGTTTCATCATCACTTTTGAAACTTCTCTTGAAAAGATAAAAGTACCAAAAAAATTAGTAGCAAACATATTTTGGACAGTTTGGAAAGATGTTGTTAAAAAGTGGTTCATAGATGCAATACCAGCATTATTTAATAAAATATCTATTTTACCAAACTCTTTTTTTGTAGCTCGAATCATTTTTATAACTGCTTTTTCATCAGACACATCTAATATAAAGTGTCTATAATTTTCATGAGCAATAGTACCAGTACTTCTACTGCAACCAATCACAATATTACCATTTGTAAGATAATATTCACTAAGTTCTTTTCCAATACCTTTTCTAGTACCAGTTATAACAATGACTCTACTCATTGCTTATGCTTCTTTTAATAGTTTTTGAATATAGCTAGTTAAAGATTCAACATTTCTAAAAGGTGATGTTCTTTGACTCATTGCTTTTTCATCTGCTAAGATAATATCTTTATCAAATTCATCTGAAATTCTTTCCTCTAAATCTGTAATAAAAGACACTAAAGCCAAACTATCTAAAGCCCCACTTCCACCATATAGTTTTGTTTCACTTGTTGGATTATTTAAATTTTCATTTTCTAATTCTTCATTCAACTCTTCCAAAGCTTCTACTATTGCTTTTTCTATTTTTTCTTGCATTATACTTCCTTTTTATTAATTAGTTTTTTTAGAGAATTTAGTAAAAACCTATTTTCTGCTAATTTCTCTAAAGTCATACTTGATTGTCCCATATATGTAGAATCAGATGGAACACTTTTTGTAATTACTGAACCTATTCCAATAGTACCATTATCGCCTATTTTAACTTTTTGCAAAATTGAACAATTTGGCCCTATCCAACAGTTTTTGCCTATTGTAACACTACCACTAATGTCTGCTTGACCTGTTATGATTGTATTTTCATCAATACTACAGTTATGTGCAATTAACACTTGGTCGTCAATTTTAATATTATTTTTTATAATTGTAGATTTAATAGTTCCTCTAGCAATAGTTGTACATGCTCCTATTTCTACATTGTCTCCTATGTCTACATTCCCAATATGAGGAATTCTTATAGGTGTACCATCTTCTTCAAAATCAAACCCAAACCCATCTTCACCTATAACTGTACCTGATTTTATATAACAATTTTTACCTATAACAGTATTATCATAAATCACTACATTATTGTTTATTACTGTACCATCACCTATTTTTACATTATCTCCAATGACGCAATTGGTCCCGATAGAAACATTTTGTGGAATATCACAATTCATTCCTATTTTCACAGTACTATCTATAATATAATCTATTTTTTTTGTAAAAAACTCATTAATAACCTTTGCAAAGCTAAGTCTAGGATTATCAACACATATATATGAAAAAGGCACATCATCATACTTTGTACCTTTTGGAACTAAAATAAGTGATTCAAACTTTGTCTCTAAATTTTTACTTTTTGAAAAACTAAAAGAAAAATCATTCAAATCATTTAATGGTTTTACATGAGTCAAAACTATATTTTCGCCAACTAATTCTTCATTTAAGAAATTAGCTATCTCTTTTGCTACTACTCTATAACCCATCTTATCACCTCAAAACTCTCAGCATATTCACTACCTATTTGCACACCTCTTGTCTTTGCCAATGCAAATATAAACTCTTCACTCATATAGTCTCTTTGTCCTTGTGATTTGTACTCTTTAAGTGCATCACATTTTGCTTGGATATGTTTATTATCAAGTTTTACAAATG
>JAYEIM010000422.1:0-5640 GCA_034660095.1 Campylobacterota bacterium
TACTATTTGATTATCTTTTAATTTTGCTATAGATATTCTTTCTATTAAAGTACCATTTTTATAAAATAAAAAATCCAAATAATCTGTAATGATAAGATTATCAAGTGCATTTTTGTATCTATCAAATTGCTCTTTATTTATCTTTTTACCATCAAGGTCTCTATCTGTTATATCTTTAGCTTCAATATATCCTATAGGTATATCTTTTTTAGTGATACTATAATCAGGAGCACCAACATTTACAATTCTTGCAGGTTCATTTGTAACAACAATATCTTTATCATCAATGATTTCATTTAAAAGTTGTTGTAAATCACCCCTATAGCTATGCTCTCGTGCATTTCCTGTTTGAAATAGTCTATTTATATTATTTAAGTATATTTGTATATTTTGCATTTAGTTGTTCTTTGTTAATTAGTTATGATTATTGTATCTAAAATATATTTAGTTTTTTAATAATCAATGATATTCATAGTGACTTATTAGTCATTGTAGATAATCAATGATACATATATCATTACACCATGAAAAAATATGAAGATTTAAATCAACTTACAGATGATACTCATGCCATAGTTTCTAAAAATGTTAAAAAATTTAGAACACAAAAAGGTATCAGTCAACTTAACTTAGCTTTAGATATAGGGCTTAGTGGTAATGCCTTTTTAACTCGTGCAGAAAACGATAACAAAGACAACCATTTCAACATATCTCACTTAGTCAAGATAGCTTATGTTTTAGAAGTTGATATATGCGAATTTTTCAAAGAGTAGGAATATATGGGAATTATTAAGGAATTGTACTCTTAAAAATACTGCTTTATCATTGTATACATATTATTAATCTGTTCATCATATGCATCCAGTCTTTTATTTATTGGACTTGATGGTGCTTCACCCTCTAATTGTTCATATACTTCTATCTGTTGGAGTTTATTTAGCAATGGTGTTAGATAATATACCAATATCAAAAAAGGCTCTTTATCTTGAAGTGTTAGCTTTTGTAATGCTTTTAGATTGTAGTTTAGCTTATACACATAGTATTGAAGCTTATCACTAATGCTCTTGTATTCAAAATCTACAAAACTATTTTTTGAGATAATATCCATAATTGCATCGCTTGTTTCTTCTATTGTTTTTATATGTGTTTGCATGATGTATTTTATATTGTTTTCTTTTTTGTTGCAATGACTTATGAGTTGAGTATCATACTAAGTGTATCTATCTTAATTATCTAATTTATATAACTTAGATAAATTAGATAGACACTATTTATATATTTTTAAACTTATAGTAAGTTGTAGGCTTATTATTTTTACCTTTAATTTTTTCAGAAGTCAAAATACCAATTTCTTCCAAATCACTTAACAATTCATTTCTATCTTTAGCTTTCAAGGGTTTAAATATTGAAACATTAATACTCAGATGAGTTAACGGAACCCTTTCTGGATTATTTTTAAACCAAGTTATAGCTCTTTGTTTTAGCAATAGATATTTCGATGCAATACTCTCATTATTAAACATATTTAAAAAGTGTATACTTGAATTTTTAACCAGATTATAACACCATCTTAATACTTCTAAAGATATAACATCTTTTTTTTCATATGATACTAGAGCTGTTGCTAATCTAATTGTATTTTCTCTCCATCTCACAGATATAGCTCTTTTTGTTTCATCTGTATCATTTATACAATAACGATAAATATCTGTATTTTTAATATCTACATCACCTATGAAGTTATCATAAAAATCATCTGCATCTTCCGATAATTTAATAGTTTTATAATAGTCATTTTCAAAATATTCTAACTGATTATTAAATGTGCTATTATACTCAAAGTCACCATTTTCTTTCATCATTTTCATATAATCATCATTTATTATTTGTGATATAGGTATTGATTCTATATGATTTAATATCTCAATGGGAATATCATATTCTGGTTTAGCATGAAATACTGGTTCAATACCATAACTATCAAGTATAATAAATCTATTTAAAAATCCATCATGTAGTTTTGATGCATCAAGACTAGTAAGAAGTTGTTGTTTAGTTGTAATTCCTGTAACTCCATAACATGGATTCTTCAAACTAAAAGGTTTAGCTTTTTTTTGTTTTCCACCACCACTTGAATAAACACCAGATTTGTAAATTCCATTAGTTAAACTATATAATGTCTTCATTTTAGCTGCAACTGCTTGAAGCCATCCTCCCTTATCATTTAACATGTGATTTAACACATCACCAAATTCATCTATAACCTGTATAACTATATTTCTAACTCTAAAGAGATCATCCATTGCACCCTCACTAGTTATTTTACTTGTAATAATTTTCTCATCTTGATACACCTTGTCTAAGATGTCGTTTGGTGTTTTATATATAGTATTTTTTCCTAAACCTGTTTTTCCTATAAGTATAAGATATAGTGTTGTAGATGCTCTAGTTTTAGTATAATAACCTCTCGCTGTAATCGCACTAGCTATTGTAAATAATGATACAAGAGATGTTATGGGATGTGTTTTATTATCACTTATATTGAGCCAGTTTAAAAGATTCTTACATTCTTCCAGTTCCTTTGGTAAATTAAAATCAATCTTATTTACTTCTTCATTATTAGTACTATCATCTATTGCATTATCTGCTACAATATTATTATCATTTTTAGAAGACTCTTTAGTTGATTGAGGGGTCTTTTTATTTTTTAGAAAATCATCATTATCTTTAATATCCTGTAATTCATCAAATGCCATAACTTCCCTTTATTTTTAGTATTGTTGTTTTTTCTAGTATCATTTTTAATCTCTCTTCCTTTATTCTTCCATCATAAAAACCATCTGTAAATGCTTTTAGATTATTTGCAAAATCCCTTATATCATAGCCTTTTGATAACTGTTTAATTTCATTTTGTTTCCATATATCTCTTGCGTCTTTAGATACACTATTATCATTGTCATCAACGAATACATCAACATATATTAAATCAATCATTTCTAAAGGTATGATTCTGTTATTACACTCTAATTCAATTCTGATAGGATTAACCGTTGATAAACAACTATTATCATTATCTAGCAGTAGAATAATGTATTTATCATCTAATAATGGCTTTATATCATTTTGAAACTGTTCATGAGTGGACAAGTTTATTGCGATACTATCCGATTGAAATGCAATATATGATATGTCTAGCAGTTCGCACAATATTATTTCTGCCATACCATAAACAATAAAAATAATATCATCATTAATTTTATATTGTATAAAATTTTTACTACCTAATGTTTTCCACTTTATATAATCCTCTTCATCACTTCTAGGTTTAGCTCTATGTATCGCTATTGTTTCAATATCCTCTTTATCTCTAAGAAAGACAACTAAGCTTTTATTGATAACATCATATCCAATGAACTGCTTTAATATATTTTCTATATTTTTATTATTATTCAATAAATCTACATCAAATAGACTGCTTAAACATCCTTTGGGTATATTATTTTTTTTCATTGAATTATATATTTCTACTAAATTATAACTTTTTTTACTATTATCAAATCTATTCGTTTTGTGTAACTTCATTTGAAAACTTTTGAAATCACTTGATTTGGGCAAGTTATTCATATTCTACTCCTAAACAATCAGCAACATATTTAATTGCTGTAGGTAAAGATATATCTTGTTTCATCATTAAAAAATCAAATATATCGCCACTAAATCCTGTTGAACCAAAATCTTTTATATATCCATTTCTAGCAATACTAAAACTTGGATTATCTTTAAATTTAAAATCCTTTGTTATCTCTTCACCTGTAAATGATAATATTTCTGCAATAGATACATTATCATTTAACTGTGATTTAACTATATTTTTGAGTATTTTTATATCCATCATACTTCAACCGTTCTATCAGATATAAACTTTTCTATTTCACTTGTCCTCAGTCGTATCGATTTACCCAGCTTCACATAACTAATATTCTTCTCATAGACTTGCTTTTGCCAATAACCTATACTATTTGAGTATTTTTTACTTGTATCTGCATAGCTTAATAATTCAGGATTAAGCACCTTTTTATTTTCTACAACTTCCATTAAAGATGGTAGTTCCTTTTGTAATACACTAGACATAATTTCTGCTATTGCATCTTTTAAATCTTCATTTATTTGTAATCCCATATTGGACTCCTTTAAATATTTAATGAAGTTTAACAATTAAAAAAAATTTTATTGGTACTAAGTTATAGTTTATGAACAGAACTGTATGATTTATGTAGTTATTAAAAGGACATAACCCTATTAATAAAAGGATTATGTCAATTATTTTTTACTTTATTGTTTGTGGAGAGTATTTTTTTAAAAATCCATCTGATACAGATTTTGCACTATCTTGGCTTACTAAACTATATCTTTGTGTGATTAATTGTCCACTGTGTCCTAGTGCTTTTGATGTTTTTTCAAGTCCATATCCATTATTTACACCAAAACCACCAAGTAGATGTCTAAGGTCATGCATACGAAAATCTTTAAGTCCTGTTTGCATTTTGATGTTTTTCCAATGATAATCCATCCCTGTATATCCCATAGCTTGATTTGGCTTTCTATTACTTGGAAATACAAAACCACTCTCTTTAATTCCATAATCTACTAATGCATCAAAAACCAAATCAGGAAATGTAAATTTAAGTGATCTAGTTATTTTAGAGTTTTCTGAAATAAGAGTATATGTTTTTGCATCCATATCTATATCTTCCCATCTAATATTTACAACTTCACCTTTTCTTCTTCCAGTAAGAAGCCATATAAAAATTGTTCGAAATTTCATATCATAATAATTAAATATTGCATCAAATAATTTTTTTATCTCTTCTTCCGATAACTCAATATTTCTAGTATTATCAAATTTTGGTATCTCTACTCTTCTTCCAATATTATCAATTCCATTTATACCTAAGTTTGGAAGATATTTATAAAGTCCTGTAATAATCTCTTTTATCTGTTTTGCTGTTGCAGGAGCCATATTAGCTTCTATCATATTATTTACAACTTTTTGTATATCCATTACTAAAACATCATTTGGTAACTTATGCCCTATTTCAGCCTTTAGATATTTATTCCAATTTAGTTGATGAGTTCTATACCAACTTTTAGAGATGGTATGTTTTCTTAATTCAAGATATTTTTCAAAAATTTTATTTAATGGCTCTTTTGATTGTTTTAATGATTTACCTGTTCTTAGTTTACTTTCCAAATCCAATCTTGCTTTTACAGCACTCTTTAAATTCATAGCGGGTTCTTGACCTAATTTTCTTTTGTATGGCTTATTATTTATAAATATTCTTCCATACCAAACTTTTTGTTCATGCTTATTTGTTCTAAAGCTTATACCTGTTTTATCTGTACTAGTCATAATTTCATCCTTTTTTTGATGAAACTGTAACAAAAACCGTACCAAAAATTGGTACTAAACTTATAAATGCTTTTGTTGTGGTGTTTAAATGATGTAGTAGATACAGCTTATCGTTGTACCTTACTTCATATTATATAGGATTGTAAAGGATTTAAACAATGACTAATGATTCATTTGATTTAGAAGTAACTAAATACAAGAAATACAAAAACTTAATAGTATTAACTACA
>JAYEIM010000423.1:0-5615 GCA_034660095.1 Campylobacterota bacterium
TATCTGCTGTATAAGTTTGAAGCTTTATACAATTTGCCCCTATCTCTTTGGCAGCCTTTATAGTATCAAGTGCATTTTGTAAATTACCGTTATGATTTGCACTAAGTTCTGCTATTATATAAGTTCCGTCTTTTACTAAGTCAAAATTTCCTATTTTCATATATACTCCTATTTCTAATTGTTGAATTTAAATTCTATTTTATTTACTCTTTTTCCAATCATTTTAGGAAAATTAGCAGTTTTATTTTTATTCCATGTTTCTTTTGAAATATGCATCGTATAGTATTCAACATCAGCATCAGTAAATTTTTTATAAACTGTTAATCCAAAGTTTATACTAAACCTGTAAGCATTAACATTTAATACATTAACTTCTGAGTTCAATATGTCTATATTAAGTGTACTAAACAACCTATCAAGAAAAGCATATGTTACTAAAGATGAAATTAAAGGTTGAATAGTACATGCAAAAAAAAGTCCCCAAAAAGGAATTTTATCAGTATTAATATCCACTACATTAATACCACCAACTAAAACAGAGTCAACAATAACTGCATAATATATTTTACTAGTATCAGTTTTCAACTTCTCAATCCAATTAAGATGATCATTAATTTCAATAATATCTGTATTTTTAGAACTTTCACGAACACCCTTGGAATTTCTTATTTTTAACAACTTTAACTGTTCATTATCGGATAATAAAGTATAATTTTTAAGTTCTATAATCACTAAATATTCCTTTTAATATAAATTGCATTAGCATATTTCAATTTCTCTAGAAAAACTTTTAAATAAATCAAATCCATCCCATACATTTGAGAAGTCTAAGGACTTACCTAAAGGGACAACTCTATCTATTCCACTTGGTAAAGTATCATATATTATCGATGTTATTTCATCTCTATCAAATCCATAGTAAGCTATAGTTTGATGTTTATTAGTCATGAACTCCATCAAGTCTCTAAGGTTTTGAGTTTCCATTTCATAAAATAAACCTGTTCCACAATGTAAACTTTCAATTACTTCTTCAATGCTATGAATACTTACTTTATTGATATATGGGTTATTGATATGGTTAATTTTAATATTTGACTCTATAGCCATTGAGCATTCAGCTACCAATTTATTCACTATATCTGCTGGAGAAATATCATCTGGAACTTTAGCCAATACATAAGTATTTAACTTTGACCAAAATAGTTTTTTTGCTCTTTCATTCTCTTTTTCATTACCTATCCAAGACACTAATCTTATTGATGAACATGCCATTTGTCCAAACCAAAAAGAATCATTATAAAATTTTTCTATAACTTTATCTATATCTTTATCATTCAGTAATTCTTTTGATTTTAATACAGCAAAAGAAAATTTATCTGCAAAAGTCAGTTCTACCGCTGTTGGTTTTATTGGTATTTTTCTAATATTAGTTACTGTGTTATCTCCACCCCATATTACCCTTACATCAGCTAATTGCGATAGTTTTGCAGTAATTTTATCATCATGACCATACTTAATTATTGCAATTTTATTGTTCAAATCTTTATATTTTTCATTATCTAAGACTTTATTAATAGTACTAATTAAAATATTTGTTTGTAAATTATCCTTATTAGATATTCTTAAAATATTACTATTTCCAACTAATAATGAAATAAACCATGAATAAACAAATATTGTATCAACATTTGATGGAGCTAAATGAAAGACAACACCTCTACCTAATAATACTTTATCATTTTTTTGTGCTAAAAAATATTTATGCAATTCTTTTATATGTGATTTTCTCATCCAAAACGCTAATGCTATTAACTCTGGATATTCTTTAAAAAGTCTATCTTTTAATATTACTTTAGATACATCATTGACAAATTCAACTAAAATATTTGAAAAAGGTTTTAATACTTTTCTATCAATATTTAAATCATTTAGAGAATTTATATTTTTTGGTATTACTATTTCCATACTCATTACAATTCCTTTTTTGCGTCATACGCATGTGTATCACTACACCCTCTTAATTCTGCCTTTGGTAATCTACCATTAATTTTAAAATATTTACCTTTTCTACCACAAGAACAATCATCTTCACCAATAATCACACCTAAGTCTTCAGTTAATAAAACATGCCCTGGGTAACTCCTTGGAATGATAGAAAGTACTTCTACTATACCTTCTTCTCCAAATTCAAGTGGCTTTAATGTCATCTTATCTCTTATGATTATATCAGCAAAAACTGGTGCATGTAAATATCCACATTCGCATTCAACAAAAATTGATCCTACTTGTTCAACCATTCCATAAAAATCATGTACATTATTAATACCAATTTGCTCTTTTAAACTACTTTTGAATGTTCTATTATCAACAGCTTTTTCAACAAGTTTTTTCCATCCACCACTATGAATTAAAATACTATTTGATAAATCTAATTTTTTATTTTGTTTTTTTAATTTTTCATAAAAATATTGCCAAATCATAAAAGTAAAACCAAATATTAATATTTTTTGATCTTTGTTTTCTTCTAAAAACTTTTCTATAGCTTCAAAGTCAATTTCCATATTTTCATCTAATGCATAAGTATGTTTTCTACCAAAGTTAGATAATCCTAAAATACCTGCACCTCTAGCTGAAAACATTTTTCTATCTTTTAATATACTTTTTGTATCAATTATCAACATTGGCAATCTTTGCTTACCTAAATAGTTCTGCATTATTTTAATGAGTGCTTTTGTTTGTAATGTTGATGTCTCTTTATCCAAATATATCTTTGATACTTTTTGAGATGTAGTTCCAGATGATGTTAATGTTTTTATTATTTCTTTATCTTGACAACTTTTTAAATCATATTCTTTAAAAAGTCTGACAGGAAGATATGGAAAGTCTTCTAGTAAATTAAATTTAGTTTCATTTATACTGTATGCATTTAGAATAGATTTGTATTCAATTGATTTATTTGAGTGCTTAAGTGTTAGACCCTTAAGCTCATTTGATAAAAAAACTTCCTTATCCTTCTTTTCCAATGAATAAGGTGCAATCTCTAAATATTCTTTTAAGTTCATTAAAATCTCCCTATTAGTTCTTTGTATTTTATTTTTCCTGCACTTGTAGTTGGATATTCATCTATATATTTAACTTTGACAACACTATGATGAAAAGAATATTTTTCTATAATCATTTGTTTGATTTCTTCAATATTACCTTTATCTATAGTTGCAATCATTAACTTATTGTCTATTCCTGTACACAAAATATCGAAGTGCATGGATTTTAAGTATTGTTCAATTTCATCTAAACCAACCCTGTTTCCGTGAATTTTAATAAATCTTTTGATTCTACCTGTAATATAAAAGTATCCGTCATCATCTTTTCTAGCAATATCTCCTGTGTGCAATACTCCATTTAATTCATCAGCTTTTGAAAGGTCAACTAAACTAGTTGCATATCCCATCATAACATTTTCACCCTCATAAATTAACTCACCATCAGTATCTGATTCATTAATATATTTACCACTATTTAAGTCTTTAATTTTTAGTTTCCCATCTGGAATAGGAATACCAATACTTGTGTTTTTAGTAAGTGCATTTTCAGGTTCCAAATAAGATATTCTTGCGGTAGCTTCTGTTTGTCCATACATAATACAAAAATCAATTGAGTGTTCATTTGACCAATTTGCATATTCTACAACTAATTTATGATTTAATTTTCCACCTGCTTGTGTCATGAATTTCAATGAAGGTAAATCCATTTTCATAAAACCAATTCTCTTTAGTATTTCATAATTGTAAGGCACGCCACTTAATGTTGTTACTTCTTTCTTATTAAATATATTCCAAAACTCTTTAGACATAATTGATTCATCAGTAACAACTATTGAAGCACCTTTATCCAAATGAGTGTTTAATATAGAAATCCCATATGAATAATAAAATGGTAAATTTGTTATTGCTCTATGATTTGCTTTTATATTTAAATATTTTACAATTGATTTACAATTAGAATATAAATTTTGTTTAGAAAGTTTTACCATTTTAGGAGATCCAGTTGTGCCAGAAGTTGATAACATAATAGCAAGATTAGGATTTAATTTTAAAATTTCACTATTGTTAAGTTTTAGTCCATAATTAATATATCTAATAACTACTGTCTCATCATTTTTATCTATTTCTTCCCATATAAAATTTGGTTGATATATTTCAATTATACTATTCATCAAATAATCATCTATTGAATTATCAATCATAATAAATGCATGACCAGATCTTAAAAAAGACAAATAACCAACAATTGTTTCTATATTTATTTTTGCTTTAATTAATATCAGTTGTTTTTCTTTAGGTAGAATATCTTCTATTCTTTGACATACAATTGATAACTCTTTATATGCAATGGTTATATTATCTTTTATAAGACAAGGTTTGTCACCATACTTTAGTAAATCTAAATCAAACATTATATTAGCATTCCTCCATCAACACCAATACTTTGCCCAGTTATATATGTTGATAAATCTGAAGCTAAAAATAATGCTGTATTGGCTACTTCATCAGGATGACCAACTCTTCCCATTTTAATTGAATCAATTCTTTCTTGATATTTATCTGTAGATAAAGTTTTTGTCATTTCTGTATCTATAAATCCAGGTGCGATTGCATTAACTCTAATATTACTTGAAGCTAATTCTTTTGATAATGATTTTGTTATACCTAAAATAGCTGCCTTGCTTCCAGCATATACACTTTGACCTTCACTACCATTTATACCCATGATAGAAGATAAATTAATTATTGAACCAGATTTATTTCTCATCATTAATCTAGCTGCATATTGTAAAACATAGTAAGCACTAAAAACATTTGTAGAATAGGTCTTATTGATAATGTCTTTGGTTACCATTCCTATTAAAGAACTTTCAAGTATTCCTGCATTATTAACAACTATATCCAATTTTTTTGTAATTTTAAAAACCTCTTTAAAACCAGCTTTTACCTCTTCATAATTGGAAACATCAAAAATGACAATATGAACAGTTACTCTATATTCTTTTTTTAAATATTCAGCAAAAGATAAAGCTGTAGATTCATCTCTTGAATTTAATATTATAGTAGCACCATTTTTAGCATAGTTTTCAGCAATACTTTTACCTATACCTCTAGTGGAACCAGTGATAAATGCAATTTTTCCTTTTAACATTAAAATTTAACATCATATTTTGATAGAATCTCTATAGCTTTTCCAACTGAACTCATATCTATAATATCATCAGTATCAAGCATTATCTCATACTCATCTTCTAGCTCACCAATTAATGACATATGAGCTACTGAATCCCACTCTGGAATAGAATTATACTCCAAACTATCTACAACTTTTTTTTCTTCAATTCCTAATGCTTCTACAAATACTTTTACTAACTTCTCTGAATTATTCATTTATTATTCCTTTTTTAATTTTATTGATTATTTACTTATATTAATCATCAATGACTTAACATATTTTAACAATATATTTTCGTCAAATATATTTAATACAGGTAACTTTTTCTTTTGTATATACTGATACATTGTTTCTTGGTTTTTGGCTACTTTGATTGCTATAAACGGTTTTTTAAG
>JAYEIM010000424.1:0-5605 GCA_034660095.1 Campylobacterota bacterium
TTACTGTTGTATCATTGGACTAAAAGCTTTTGTACTAACTCTTACATTTTGTCCTATTTTAAGATTTTCTACTTCTGTATTACTAATAACTACCTCAACCAACTGTTGTCCTATTGCTATAATAGCTATATAAATAACATCTACTTTTTTAATATCAAGTAGTTCACCATCAAAAGAAAACTTTTGACTTCCACTTGTTTTTAACAGTATATCTTTTGGTGTACCATCATCTATTATTTTACCTAAATTTAAAACAATCGTACGACTACACAAACGATATATCTCACTTGGGTCATGACTTACCATTATGGTTGTTGTATTAAACTCTTTATGTAGTGCTAATATCTCATTTTGAAGCTTTATTCTCATTTGTGGGTCAAGTGCAGATAAAGGCTCATCCATAAGAAGTAATTTTGGCTTATTCATCATAGCTCTACATAAACTAACCCTTTGTTTTTGTCCACCACTTAAACTATTTGGATATCTATTTTTTAATTCACTTAATTCTGTCATCTCCAATAACTTATTAGCTAATACTTTATCATCATTCACAAAAATAAGATTTTTTTCAACTGTCATATTATCAAAAAGTGCATAATCTTGAAATACAAAACCTATCTCTCTTTTTTGAGGAGATAATTTACTTTTACCATCAAGCCAAACCTCACCATCTATAGTTATACTACCATTTGCATCTTCAAGACCAGCAAGAACTCTAAGTAGTGTTGTTTTACCACTACCACTTAGCCCAGTAAGTGCTACAAAATCACCTTTATCTATATCTAGATTTATATCTAAATCCATTTGACCATTTGAGCCGTGTAATTTTTTATTTATATCAATTTTTATCATTTTTTATTTTCCAAAATTTTCTAATAAGTTTTCTTTCAAAAGATATTTATATAATGGTTCAATATAAATCTTTTTATCATCAATCTGCACAATACTATCTTCATCTTTAGTGACAAGATAAGCCTCATCAAGTTTGAAGTAATTCATAGCTTCGATAAGTCCATCTATTTCTCTTTTTCTTCTCTTTTCATCTTCTATGATATAACTTACATTGACAAGATACTCTTTCCCTTCAATCCTTGCATAAAAATCAACCTCTTGCTTTTGTTTGAAATAGTACAAGTCCTTAGTCTGTCTTCTTAAATGTAAAAAAACAATATTTTCATAAAGCTTACTTATATCTTTATCAATAGCATAATCATAAATCTTTTTAAATCCATTATCAATCGCATAAACTTTTTTTGGGTTTCTTTGTTCCTCTTTTACTGAGTTTCTATATATGGGTAAAGTAAATACAGCATAAGCATCTTCTAAATGGGATAGATAGTTAAAAATAGTATCTTTGCTTAGTTTAAATCCTTGAGATTTGAACTCATTATAGAGTTTTGTGAAACTTACTAGTGTAGCGATATTTGTAAAACAATACTTATTTAGACTCTTTAGTAAACTTCTATTTGTTATATTGTATCTATCTACTATATCTTTATATACTATAAGTTCAAGATAGTCACTTAGTATCTTTCTTGATATACTATTCTCTTCACCAATAGTTTCTGCAAAACCTCCATCAAACAGATAGTTATTTAATTCATTGTTTATGAAGCTGAGTGATTTTGAAGAATTCAAGTTTACTTTTATCTCTTTGTATTCTAAGTACTCTTTAAAAGAAAAAGGAAATATCTCATAAGTGATAGTTCTACCCCTTAAAGATGTAGCTATCTCTGTTGAAAGTAATTTTGCACTAGAGCCTGTAATATATATCTGTATATTTTCATTGTCATAGATTCTTCTTACATAGAGTTCCCAATTGTTCACTACTTGAACTTCATCTAAAAATAGATATATCTTTTCATCTCTTTTTGTAGGATATAGTTCATAGTAACTTTCAAGTATCAAATCTAAAGATAGAAGTTCAAGTGGATAGAGTCTATCATCTTCGAAATTTATATATATGATATTTTCTCTTGATATATTAACTCTAAGTTTATTTATAGTGTCAAAAAGAAGTGAACTTTTTCCACTTCTTCTTACACCTATTAAGGATATGATTTTTTTTGATTCTAGTGGTATATTAAATGTTCTTGAAAGTATATTTTTTATATCTTTTTCTATAAAATCTGTAATTAACCTTTTAAATATTTTCTTCATCTTTGTCCTTTTGTATAAGGATAATTATATATGTTTTTATCCTTATTGTCAAGTATATAATATTAATATGACTATTTACTATATCCCAAACTTTTTATTCTGCCTTCCATTAAATATATAAACACTAAGTAATACAACAAAACTCATAAGTACCATAATAGCACTATATATATGAGCACCTTTATAATCCATAATCTCTACCATCTCATATATAGCAACAGAAGCTACTTTTGTTTCTTCAGGGATACTACCACCAACCATCAAAACTACACCAAATTCTCCTACAGTGTGTGCAAATGTTATAATAATAGCTGTCATAACTGCTGGTTTTATATTTGGAAGTGCCACTTTAAATATTGTTTCTAATTTACTTTTACCACTTATATAACTAGCTTCAAGCATATTTTTATTTATAGATTCAAAACCACTTTGCATAGGCTGTACCATAAAAGGTAAACTATAAAAACAACTTGCAACCACAAGTCCAGTAAAATTAAATACAAGTGTTATATCAAATACCTCTTGAAAAAATGAACCCACAGGTGAATTTTGAGACAATACAACCAAAATATAAAATCCCAAAACAGAAGGTGGTAAAACTATAGGTAAAGCGGTAATAGCTTCTAAGATTGGTTTTATTTTTGATTTTGTTTGAGATAGATACCAAGCAAGTGGTAAACTAATGATAAACAGTATGATAGTTGTTATTGCTGCTAATTTAAAAGACAATATAAATGGGGCAAATTCTATTTGCTGTAGAATTTCTAACACTCTATAATCCTTTCAATAGATATTTCACTTGCTTTTATAAGTGCTATTACACTATCGCCTACATTTAAATCCATTTTTAGTGATGATTGGGCTGTGATTATTGATTCTATTATGGTTTCATCTACACCTAGTTTTATGACGCTTAGTAATTTACCATTATCTATATCTATTATTGTAGTTTTTATCTGATTACTATAACTTACTATTCCATTGAAACCTTTACCAATAGCCACATGTGTTGGTTTAATTGCTAAGCTTACTTTTGTACCAACTTCTATATTGTTATTTAAATCTAAACTCATCATAGTTAAAACAGTATCATTAAAATTAAATTTCACTATATTTAAGTTTTCAACCATATCTATACTTTTTACAATTGCTATTAGTTTACTCATGGAACTAAGTATCCAAATTTTTTTAAAATATCTTTTGCATTTTTACTCTGTATAAAGTTATAAAAAGCTTTCACTTCACTATTATTTTCACCATTTTTTAATATAACTATACCTTGATTTATTGGCGTATATAGTTTCGGGTTAACATCCACCCAATTTATATCTTTTTTATACTGTAACATAGTAGGACTATAAAGTGAAGACTTTGCAATAAAACCAATATCGGCAGCTATTACAGCATAAGAAACTGTTTGAGATATAGATTCCCCATATACAAATTTATTTTTAATATTATTATAAACCTTAGCATTTTTCATTGCTTCAACTGTTGCTTCTCCATAGGGTGCTGTTTTTGGATTTGCTATTGCTATTTTTTTTATATCTGAATTATTTACTATATTGATTCCATATGAAAAAATTTTCTTTTTTACACTTAATATTGCCAAACTACCTTGGGCATAAACAAGTGGTTTTGTTATAGCTATATTTTCTTTATACAGAGCATTTGGGTATTTCATATTCGCAGACATAAATATATGGTATGGAGCTTTATGTTTAATTTGAGCTGTTAACTTACCACTACCACCTAAAGTAATTCTTACTTTTGTATTTGGATATATTTTATTAAACTCTTTTTTTAAATCATCTATCGCATAACTTACATTTGCAGCAACTGCAACATTTATAGTACTAGAGTTCAATGAACTTAATATAAATAAAGTGGTTAAAATAACCCTAGCTATCATCATTTTTATCTTTATGATCTATATTTGATATTTTTTTATTCATTAAATCATAAACAAACTTCATTGTTTTCCAAACAACAAAAACTAAAACAGCTAATATAATCCAATCCATATACACATTCCTCTTAATTTAATAGATATGATTTTATCTAAAATTACTTTTGTATCTCATTTAAAGGTAGTTAATAGTTATTTTGTATTTTTTATGATACTATATACATATTAAAGAAAAATTATTTAAAAGGTATATAGTGACTGATATAATAGATAAAATATTTGACAATGTAAAGTACTGGCAAGATAAAAAACTTTTATTACAAGCGATTCATCCTGACTACTATAGCAATAAAAATCTTATGATTAGACTTTTAGGTATCACTTCTCATGCAATTTCTATGAAGAATGAAGCTAAAAAAGATATGTGGAACCATCATATTTCCAATGGTTTAGGTGATGATATATTACAAAATATAAACCCAACTTTACTAGGTGATTTAGAATTTGCAAAAGGTGCTATTGCAAAGTATAATAGAACATATATATTTTTAGATCCATACTTAAGATCTAGTAGAGAACTTGCACTTTTAGCAGCACAAAAAGAGGAAAACTTAGATGATCCTCTTAAATATAAAGCACCTATTTTACAACATATGCCGGAGGCATTTCAAAAAGATCATGAAATATCTCTTATGGCAACAACAAGAAATATTGAAAATTTACAATATGCACTAAATCTTAGAAAAAATAAATACTTTATAATTGATTTGATGAATTTTACTTTTGACCATGATATGAAACAAAAAATTTTAAAATTTATAGATAGAGATATGCTAAATGATAAAAAATTCATAAGTAAATTAGGTTGTTTTGATAATCTTTGTGAAAAATTTCATGGAGATACTGATTATGTTGCAAATGCCGTAAGACATGATATAAAAATACTTAAAAAAACAGAAATATTTGATGAATCTATACTAAAAGCAGCAATAGAATCTAAAAAATTTGATAGCGATAGAGAACTATCACTAGTGGCTATTTTTAGATATATAGAAAAGTTTAATGATAACTATGAAGAACTTGATGGAAAAATAAAAGATAAAAAACTAATACAAAAAATATTTTGGGATTTTGGAGAGATATTATCTGACGATTTTATCTAAATAATATTATACAATATAAAGGCAAACTATGAAAGCAATACATCAAACTCTATACTTTGTAATAATAACATTATTATTTAGTACAACATTAAATGCAAGCCAAGATGCTTCAGTAAAAAAACAATGTCAACATATAGTTTATGGTTACGGGGAATTTAATTATACTTTTGATGCACTATTAATTGGATATATGAATGGTATCTTATATGCTACCCCTCCTAACTACAAAACAAACTTTTCCAAAAGAGCAAGAGGTGAAACCATCATAAGAAAAGCTTGTCATAATGCATTAAACAACATTACCGTAAATGGATTTGAGGCAGACTACAGATGGCAGTTGCTAAAGCTTATCAATAATAAATATAAACATAGA
>JAYEIM010000425.1:0-5595 GCA_034660095.1 Campylobacterota bacterium
TCATAGATGCTTTACCAGCTAGGTATGATAAAAATAAAGTTGTGAATATCAAGCAAGATGACCAAAAAAGTTTAATGTTTGATATTTATATGCAAGCTTATAAATTTGATGCTGATGCTATCGTTTTAAATGATACAAATGTTACAAACTATAATACTAATAAGTTTAATGCAACTGCTACTTTGATTAAATACTAGAATATATATCCCATATACCCTAGATATATAATATATATAGGGTATAGAATCGAGAATTAGCTTTAACTAATGAGATAAATTAATACCTACTAGTATTAAATAAAATCTTCAATAAACTTTTAATACTACTAGGTATTAATAAAAAGTTATAAACATATACTACTTTGGTAATTTTGTTACTAAAAATAAAACCACTCTATATTTCCCCTACAAGCCACTTTCTAAATTTAAACGATTACTTACACCTACAAAATGCTTTATGGATATTTAAAATAAAGTAGAAAGTTACTAATCATTTTATATGTAAGCTTTTTATAAATATTAATTTAAAAAAAGCAATTTATGTCAAGAATGCTTGACATAAATACGCATATACTATATAATACTGAATATAAAAAAAGGAATTTAATATGAAATTAGAAGATAAAGAACTTACTTTTATAGTAAACGGGAAAAAAATAATAGTAAAAATAAAAAAATCTGAATTTGATACAGTTTGGGAAAAAGAAAATAAGTATGATGAAATTCAAACTGATAGAGGTTTTTTTGATTATGTAACAGCAGTTGGTTTTGCAATATCAAAGTTTGAAGGCTTTAGGGTTCATGCAAAGCATCGAAGTGGAAATATTGCATTTGAAGGTTATTCTAAGAATGGATTTACTGGAAATTATACAGTTTATAGTGATTACACAGATATGCATAGCATAGATACATATAATTATAATATGGCACTAAAGGATATAGCCTAAAAAACTAGATAAAAAAATATCTAGTTTTATAAAAGATTCAAATCTAGATATAAGCAGACAAGCACTAAATGAACTAAAATCAAAAAATCCTCAACGCTATAAAATACAAGTGTTGGGGATGTTATGTGCAAATTTAGAACTAAGCTATGATGATTTAATAAGGTTTAAAAATGAAAAATCTAACACTTAAGTATCAAAAAGCAATTATTTTAAAAAAAATGTTTGATGAAATTGTTGATGAAAGTTTTACGATTAAGCAAAATCAAAATTTATTAAAAGATAAAATAGAATTAATAAAGCAGATTGGTTTATATGCGTTAAAGCAAGCTCCAATTAACACAAAAGATTCTTTTCAAACCTTAAACTATGTAAATAGTGTTGAATTTGGTAATCAATCAGATAGATTATTATCTCAATTTTTATATGCTTCACATTATACAAAAAATGGAAAAATTAAAATTGAAATTGATAGTTTTTTGATTGAACAGTTAAATAACACAAAGTTAGACAATATATATATAAATGATTTACTTTTTCCATTTAATAGTTTTTATCTCAATTTGAATAATTTTAACTATGTATTTTCTAATGAAAATTTGAATATTGATATAAATATAAAAATTGAAGGGGTTTATGTAATAAAAAATGATGATGATTTAGAATTCACTTTTTTAACAAATCACAAATCACTTAATTTTATAAGACTCAATTTCCCATGCGATTTAAGTAAGCTTAATGATTTAATTTCTTTGTATTCTGTAGTAAAATGTAATAGTAATGAAGAACTTGAAAGATACAGAGGACATCCAGATGAGGATGAAATGTTGGCTAAATGTGCAAGCATAAGTTATGATTTAAGTGAGTTGTCTCATCTTGTTTTTTCTATAATTTTGTATTTGAGTAGCTACTGGAATCATAAAAAAGATAGAATTATTGAAAAATTTGAATATAGTAAACTTAAAAAAGAACATAACAAAAAAAATAATGCAAAAAAATTAGCTATTAAATTAGCTAATTCTGAAAATATAATTTATTTAAAAATGACAGATCAAGAGACTATAGAGAGTAAACAATCAAAAGAGTACTTTACACTAAAAAATTTATTTTTAGTGCGTGGTCATTGGAGAAAACAACCTATAGGTAAAAAAGAAAATAATTTGTATAAAACTATATGGATAAAACCATTTTGGAAAGGTGATGGTGAAATAGTTGGTAAAAGATATAAATTAAGGCGATGACCCTTTTTTATACTTCTTTACTATTTCCTTTTTTTATAAACACTAAAATAAAATGGTTTAAATATAGTAAAACCTATATAGATCTTTTTTATATGTTTAAATCTACCAGAACTATTGTTATGAGTTGTTAGTGCCATACTTAATTTATTCTCAATGTATTGAACGAGCTTACCTTTTGGCGTTAAGTAATTAAAAAACATCACTCTATATTTCCCATACAAGCCACATTTTCAATTCAAACGACTACTTACACCTACAAAATGCTTTTTAATGTTTCTATAAAAATCAATACCCATAAGTATTAAAGTTACATATCAAAAAGTTTAGATTTTTTTTAATACCTATATGTGTTAAAATTGTCTAATATAAGGTTTAGAATTGGAAGTAAATAGTTAGGTTAAATTAAAGGTATAATTATACATGCAAATTAATTTAGAATTTTTCTTTATACTATTTATCATGTTTTGTGTAATTGCAATTAGATATAAAAGAGAAAAAGATTATGAAATATATATCGTAAATAAAGAAAATAAAAACCTTAAGATAGTAGAAACAATATTAGATGATAGAATAGAAAAACTTAATAGTGAGATAATAAATCTTCAAAAAGAAAATAAATTTTTAAGTAAAAAAAATGAGAGGTTATGCTTACAAAGTAAAGTTTCTAATGAAGAATTAAATTACATAGTTAATGATTCTGATATATCATATCAAATGGATATGTGTCATATTAATGCATTTAACATGGATAATAAATTAGATGGATATCCAAATAGAATTATGATAGGTCAGGCTTCATATACATATGATGGTAATAAAGAAGACGGTGTAACAACTAACCATTTATGGAATGAATATTTTTTTTTAGAGAATGGGATACAAAAGATTCAATTAATTGACTCCATTAATCATAAAGAAAATGAAAGTAAAAAATACTTTAATCACAGAGGCATTCCATTAAATCTATATGACTATTTAGGAGAAAAACGACAAAAAGTAATAGAATATATTGAAAATAATGAGCATGAAAATTTAGTATCTTATGAAGATAATGATATCAAAAGTGTAAATAAAAAAGAAGTACGACAAAGAAACTTTTTTTGAAAATCTTTTTATAGCAATTTATAAACTTTATATGGGATACTAGAATAATATAATGATCTAATCAGAATATGAGTCAATTAAATCGAAACATATTCCAAGTGTTTCCTGATTCATATGTCTTCTTGCAAAAACATAAATAAGCTCTTTTCTTATATGTGGTTTTAATTTTGAAATATCTTTGTTTAATAAGTGTTTGTATGAAACTGCAACGGCAATAATATAAGAAACTATAGAGTAGTCTTGCTCATCGCTACAAATAGATACAATATTCCATTTAGATAATCTATAGGTTATAACACCAGCATATTTACCAGCTGTAAAATCACTATCATTTCTTCTAGATATCATATTGTCTATATCTTTTTTAACTTCTATTAATGCACTTTGTAAAGAATGTTTGGAAATATGAACATTTTCATGTTTAATATTATATTGGTTAATTATTTGAACAGTTACATCTAAGTATTTTTCAATTAAAAGTTCTATATTATCATCTGTTAGTATATCCATATCTAAAGTTCTGCTGCCTCTTCAACTAAAATTTTGTATCCAAAACTTATTCTATCCCCATCTTTTATTTTTTGAGCTAAATCGTTAGCTGTTTTAATTCCAGTATTTGTTTTTGTAGTTTTTCTTTTACCTATTGAAGACTTTATATCATTTATAAATTTTCGTTTATTTGCATTATTTTGTAATTGTGATAATTTCATTAAGTATAAGCCTATTTTAAAAATATGTGCGATTATATAGTGTTTTTATTTAAATTACCTGTAAATAGAATATAGGTATATTCAAAATTAATTATATGATACTTAACCACTCAGCCCACCACTTCATAAGCTGTTTTCTTTCTTCAAAGTGTTTCATTTTATTATCTCTATTGTATGCTGCTTTAACTTTATTTTGCTCAGAATGAGCTAAGCTAAGTTCAATTATATCACTATGATGACCATGAGTACTTATATTTTCATGTGCTATAGTGCTAAACATAGCTCTAAAACCGTGTGCAACCATCTTATCTTTATACCCTAGTCTTTTTAATGCTTGGGTTAGAGTATTCTCACTTATAGGCTTTAAATTGGTTATTTGAGATGGAAATACATATTTACTTTTATGATTACTAATTAAGTATGCTTTTTTTAGTATATCTATGGCTTGAGTTGGTAATGGTACTATAAAGTCTTTTCCAGTTTTCATTTTAGATCCTGGAATATCTAATATATCTTTTTCAAAGTTTACTTCATCCCATTCTAAAAAGCGTATGTTGTATGGTCTTAAAAATATGTATGGTATTAGTTCTAAAGCTAGAACGGTACTACTATCAGCTCTAAAATCATCACTATAGCTCTTAATATCTCTCATTAGCTGTCTTATATCATCTTCTTTGGTTAATGCTGCAAAATGGCTCTTAGGTTGTTTCTTTAAGGCGTTTTGTTTATCTATATCAGCTACTATATTATGTTCTACATATCCATAGGTTACAGCGTACTTATATATCCTCTCTATATTATTTAAAAGTCTATTTGCAGTTTCTATTGTTCCATTGTTTTGAAGTTTATTTATAATATCCAATATCTGTTTTCTAGTAATCTTTGAAATATCTACATCTTGAATACTTATAGTGTGATTCTGAATCATCCCCTCAACTTTTCTATATGTATTATCTGACCATTTTGTTTTCATCATATCTAACCATAGTTTACTAATAGCTCCAAATGAGTTATTATCTATACCTGTAGTATTATTTTTGTTTTGGATAGGGTCTATACCACTTTTAACATTCTCTCTAGCTTTTTCTCTCATCTCTCTAGCATTAGATAGTGTAACTTCTGGATAAACACCAAAACTCATAGTTTTTCTTTTACCAAATAGAGAGTAGTCAAATCTAAAAAACTTTGTACCGTTATTTTTAACTACTAAATACAATCCTTTTCCATCACTAAGTTTGTAGGTTTTATCTTTAGTTTTTGCTTTTTTAATCTCTGTATTACTCAGTGGCTTGGTCATTTTAGGCATTTTTACGGTACTCCAAATATTTCATACGTTTAGTACCGCTAATAATACCGTAAAAAAACTTGGAAAGTATAAAACTACATAGGACTAATACGGATAAGAATACTGTTATTATGTGGCTAAAATAGGGGGTTTACGGACTGTATAGGACAGTATGGAATAAGTCGTTGGTGGAGACGTCCGGGATCGAACCGGAGTCCTGAAGCTAACGATCAGTGAAATCTACATGCTTAGAAAAGTTGTTTAGTTTAATCTTGCTTTACACAACTTGCAAAGCTACGCAAGACGAGCCTC
>JAYEIM010000426.1:0-5584 GCA_034660095.1 Campylobacterota bacterium
AATAAAGACTATTTTTGACCCTTAATGGAACGTTTTAGGTTGACTCCAGCTTCTAGTTTTTTAGCTTCGCTTAGAATAATGTCAATTGCTTTTTTTTCATTTATATTTGCTAGTCTCGCATATTCTTTGGCGATAATTGGCAAGTCCTGATCATGTTTTGCCCAAAATTTATTGAAATTCTTTAAACCTTCTTCTGCAGAGACCTCTTTGAACTCCATTCTGTTAATGTCAACTAAAGAGAACTTAAAGAGATTCTTGTCTTGAGTAATTAAAATATTTCCCAGTGAATAGTCAACATGCCAGACACCTTTTTGATGGATTTCGTATGTAAACGCAGCGAATTGTTTTAAAATTTCTTCTATATTTTCCACTTTATGATGAAAAACTTCTCGTATTGTGAAGTCATATGGTTCATACAGTGAAATAAAATAACTATTGCTAAGTAAAAAACCATTATAAAACTCTATTATCCCGATAGGCTCAGGAGTATTAACATCTAGTTTTATAAGCTTAGTGGCATTTAAAAAAGATTTTTTTGCTTTTCCATCTCTAAAGTATGTATAGGCAATTTTATTGAGTAAGTGAGGTATTTTGAAAGATTTTACTACACATTTTATACCATTTAACTCGATGATTTTCAGTTCATTCCTAGCTTTGTGAATGCTATTGTCTGTACTATTGAATATCTCTTTTATATTTATTAGGTCTTTTTCAAAACTTTGATATTTATTATTAAGTTGTAATTTATAGGACAATTTTGTTCCTTTGTGAATATTCGTTTGCTACAGATAAAGGTATGTAGTTTTGAAGGAATTGATTGATAGAAGGTCTTTTCATCTCCTTAATTAGGAAACTTGTAATAGCAACTACAATTATTATTCATGTACTGAGATAAATTCCTAGATTACTTGTAAGAGAAAATTATATCAAAAGTTTATTGTGATAAAATTATATTTATGAAAATAACAGCAAATATTATAACTTTGAATGAAGAAAAAAACATAGAAGACATTATCACTTCAGTAATGAGTGTATGCGATGAAGTTTTGGTTGTTGACTCTCTCAGTACGGATAGAACTTGTGAGATTGCTGAGCAACTTGGTGCTAAAGTTTTAAAGCAAGAGTATCTTGGTGATGGAAAACAAAAAGCTTATGGCACTCCATTCGCAGAAAATGATTGGATTCTTAGTATTGATGCTGATGAAAGACTTGATACTAATGCGATTGAAGCCATAGGTAAGCTAGATTTAGAAAATACTAGCTTTGATGCATTTTCATTTTCACGTAAAACATATGTAGGTGAGAGCTTTATAAAACTATGGTATCCAGATAGGGTTACAAGGTTATATAATAGAAAAAAATGTTCCTACTCTACAGCAGGTGGGCATGCAAAAATAGATACAAAAAATGTAAAAGATTTAAATGCTGATATGCTTCATTATTCATATGAAAACTATTCTCATATGATAAAAACAACTTATAAGTTTATAACTCGTGGAGCTAGAATTGCACATGAAGATGGGAAAAAAGCATCAAAACTAGATCCTCTATTACATGGTTTGGGCGCTTTGTTTAAAGCTTTGATTCTTAAAGGTGGATTGTTTCATGGCGTTAATGGATGGAATGTTGCGGTGATATCTGCATTTAGTTCTTATATGAAGTATGCACTAATGTTAGAAATGCAAGAAAATAAACTCAAATGAAAAAAACATTAGTAGAAGTGTGTATGTCTCCCAATCTTGGTGGACTCGAATTGTATATGGTACGGACATCAAAAGCTTTACTCTCTGACTTTGATGTGATCTCCGTAATTAATGAAGATAGTAAATTAGAAAGTTATTTTTCCGAAAATGATAGATACAAAACAATAAAAAAATCATCAAATATTTTCATGGTTGGTAGTGCAAGAAAACTTGCAAAATTAATTGATGAAAACAATGTCAGTATTATTCATATTCATTGGACAAAAGATATTCCTTTTGTAGTTCTTGCAAAGTTGTTTTCAAAACAAAAACCAAAAATTGTTCAGAGTAGACATATGACTATGACTCGGTATAAGGATGACTTTTACCACAACTTTTTATATAAAAATATTGATTTGATGCTTCCAGTTACAAACCAAGTTAAAGAGCAATTAGAAAAATTCATACCTGCAGTGTCAAGACCAAGAATTGAAACATTATATTTAGGATGTGAGAACTATACTGCATTGTCTCCTAAAGAGTTGTCAAAATTTGAAGATCTACATTCAATTGATAGCAGATGTTTTAATGTTGGAATGGTAGGAAGAATTAACAAGGCTAAGGGACAGTATTTACTAATAGAAGCGATTTCAAAATTAAAAAATATAAATGTTAAAGTATATTTTGTTGGACATGAAATGGAAGAAGGGTATATAGCTGAGTTACAAGCTTACGCCAAAGTGTTAAATGTAGCAGATAGAGTTGTTTTTTTGGGCTTTTTAAAAGAGACTAATAGTTTTTACGAAGCTTGTGATTTAGTTGTATTGGCTTCTGAAAATGAAACCTTCGGACTTGTACTAATAGAAGCGATGAATAGTGGTACAGCAGTTGTTGGTTCTGATAGTGGAGGGGTCCTAGAAATTATAGAGAATAATGAGAATGGATTACTCTTTCAAAGTGGCAACAGTGAGAGTTTAAGTCAGAAAATTAGACTTTTATATGGTGATGTCCATTTTAAAATGCAGTTGGCATCTAATGGTAAGTCTAGTGCGTCAAAAGTATTTAATTCATCAGTACAATATCAAAAACTGTCAAGAATTTTAAATCAATCATAGGTATGAATATGGAATTAAAGAGTGAAATAAAGAAACATCTGAGTTTTTGGTTTATCATAGCAGGTTTAATATTTTTTTTAATAATTCGAGTCTTAGTTCAAGATGGGATGTCTTTAGATGGTTTAATATATGCAACACTTTCGAAAAATATGGCAGTAGGTATTGGAAGTATATTTAGTCCTAGGATTAGTGAATATTATTGGCCACATTTTTTTGAACATCCTCCCTTAGGTATGTATTTAGAGTCATTATATTTTAAGTTGTTTGGTTTAAGCTATCTTAGTGAACGATTGTATTCGCTAACGACACTAGTAGTAATGATAGTGGCTATTCAAAAGTTTTGGAGCTATCTTGTTGTTGAAAATGAAAAAAATTATTCATGGCTACCTGTACTTTTATATCTATCTGTACCTCTGGTTTTTTGGGCATATACGCAAAATGTACTTGAAAATATGATGTCGTTGTTTTCATTTTTTGCTGTAATAACAATTATAATAGCAATGAAAGTAAAAAGTACAGTGAATCAAATAGTTTTATTGGCGCTATCTTCAATCTTGATTGTAGCCTCTTTTTTTACCAAAGGACCTCCTTCTGTATTTCCTTTAGCAACACTGTTTATATACTTTTTATTTTATAAAAATATTTCACTTAAAAAAGCAATTATATTAAACGGGTTTGTCATGTCAATTTTTATTTTGTTAATCTATATATTGCTTCTTAACGACAACATATATCATAGCATTAGTACTTATTTAAATACACAAGTCTTAGCAAGTCTTGAAGGTACTAGGAGTACTAATGGAGGTAGATTTAAAATATTACATGAATTGTTCTTTGAGATATTACCAATATTATTTATCTCGCTACTTGTGTTCCTTTTTACAAAAAACAAACTTATAGACAAGAGCATCGATGTTAAGAGGGGTTTATTTTTTATTTCTATTGGATTAAGTGCTTCTTTACCAATAATAATAAGTCAAAAACAGCATGGAATGTATTTAATTCCATCATTTGTATATTTCGCATTAGGATTCTCTTTTTTAATTCTTCCACGAGTTGTGTTTTTAGTGGAAAAAATTAAAAAAGTAAATGTTACTTTATATTTTACTATAGCCTTTTTTGTAATCTCAATACTCTTTACAATACTAAAAATAGGAAATTATGATAGAGATGAAAGTGTATTAAATGATTTAGATTTAATATCGAAAAGCATTTCAGATGAAAAACTGGTAGCAGTACAAAAAAATATATATTATAAAGACAATGTTAATGCTTATTTTATGAGATACTATAACATATCTTTAGATGAAAAGGGAAAGCATAAGTATCTACTTTTAAACAAACAGGGTAAATTAGATTTACAGCAGCAACAAAGGTATAAAAAAGTCAATCTTACTTTAACACATTATTCTCTCTATATTCAAGAGAAGAGAGAGAATTAAAAAGAGTTGCAAATAGGACTAAAAATGATAAAGAGTTAAACAAGTGAAAAGAAAATCCACCCATAGAATGCAACAAAAAAATAGTGCTAAAAGCAATTAATAGCATCTGGTGATTTCTATTTCTTAGTTTTAAAGTAAATAAAATATAAAAGATAAATATGACTATCGCTAGTCCCGTTACACCAAGTTGCACAGCATACATAATAAACGTATTGTGATAATCAGAATATGTTTCTAGATTTCCAAAATTTAGTTTTTCAGAGTAATAGTCTCTCTTCTTCATCTCACCACCAATCCCTGTTCCTAGTATGGGTGAGTCCATAAAAACATTTATGCCAGTCGTCCATAAGGCAAATCTAGCGGTTATTGAACCACTATAGTCATTATTAGTCTGCATTTTATAAATATCGGTCTGTATTTGAGTTATTCTACTGTTAAAGTTTGGATTAAAATTGTACATTAGAATTAAGAAAGTTAGAATTGAGAACACTAAAGCAAAAATTTTTTTTATAGATAGTTTGAAGTAAATGATTGAGATTATAACGATAGTTATAAGAAAAGAAGCTTGACCTGTTCTACCACCATTTATAAAAAGGTTTGTTAATGCAGTTAAGAAGTAAAGCGAATAAATAAAATGCCAGTTTTTTCTTTTTTCTATTAATAGTTTTGTTATTATAATAATTACGGTAAAGCTTAAATATGTACTGTACTCTATATGGTTCATAAATGGAGAGGGATCACTAGGAAGGACATTATTGTAAGTCCACCATTGAAAATAAATACCATATGAAATTATTTCACTTATAAACATACTGAGTAAAAATGCATTTAAAACATATGAAGTGTACTCTTTTTTAAAAGATGTTAACATTATCGGTATAATTAAATATTCCCAATATTTTGATGCAATAAACTTTATTGCATATTGTACATCTGACGACCAAACTAAAGAGATGAGACTAAAAAATATTAAAAATAAAAAGCTAAGACTTAGTTTGTCCTTGAGAATTATATTGATTTTTTCAGAGAAGTTTCTTTCTAAAATCCACGACAGAATAATAAGGACCGAGAACAAAGAAGTTAAAGCATTTGATATAGGTATTGAAAATGCGAAACCAATAAAAAAATAGTTTGCGAAAAGATTATAGTCTACAGTTCTTGGTATTATTTTTGTCATATTGATTTATTTTTTAAGTAGACCTTCTCTATTCGCATGGATCCATTTTCCTCTAGGCTTGTCAATATACTGAAAGTATTCATTAGTAAAACTTCCTTGAATACAAGTGTACTTATAAAATCTGCTAGTTACTACAGTATCTCCAATTGCTGTGTTTAAAACTGTAGG
>JAYEIM010000427.1:0-5568 GCA_034660095.1 Campylobacterota bacterium
AGACCTTTACGAAGTACTTTTAAAACTCCATACTTTTTAATCATCCTATCTAGCCTTTGAATGACTTTTAGTTTGTATTGTGGGTCTCGCTTGAGCTTATCAAGTTCATCTTCTTGTGTAGATTCTAGAAAATGCCAAAATCTTTTTTCATCTATGGCATACTCTTTGTTAAAATCCCTATTGAAACCTACATAAAACTCTTTTTTTGTGCCATAAGCAGGTGTTGGCTCACTAATGCCATTACTTAACTCCTCAGCCGTTGTGCCTGTCAGTGCTTTTTCAATACTTTGCTCTAGTGCTAATTCATCTGTTTGGCTTCTCATTTTAACCTCTTTATATCATCTTCTAACTCTTCAAGACTTTCTCTCTTTTGTAACTCTACTTTCTTCTCTTTATATTTTTGATATTCAAGTTCACTTTTGTCTTTTGCCATCTGGTGGCTAATCTTTCCTGCATGACTTAACAGTTCTCTACCATTCATAGAGATAACCATATCCAATCGTTCAGCCCAGTCTTTCATGTACATTGGTGTTTGTTGCATAGCCATAGTTTCAGCAAAAGCAAGGTATTGTTCCACTAAAAGACCAAGAAGTTTTATCTCTTCTTCATTTAGATAGTTTTTAGCGATACTCACATCTTTTTTTGTGATATTCTTACCATCTTTATCAAAAGAACTCATCCCTAAAAGAGGTTTACTTATATCTACACGACTATGTACAAGCTCAGCTGCTGTTTGTGAAGATATAGCCCATAAAAGCTTGTTTTGTACAAGTTTAAAAAATGCTACTGTTTTTTCATCTTTTGCATCATAGTCTATACTTGTCATATAGATATCTTTGATTTTTTGGTAAAAGAACTTTTCAGATATTCGTATATCTCTAAGTCGTTGTTGAAGTTCATCAAAATAACCCATAGAGTTACCATCTTTAAATCTATCATCATTTAGTGTAAAACCTTTAGTGATATACTCTTTAAGCCTATCTTTCGCCCATATTCTAAACTTTGTACCTGTAGATGACCGCACTCTAAAACCTATGGCTATAATCATATCAAGGTTATAATAAGCAACATCATAGTTTTTGCCATCAGTTGCAGTTGTTCGGTAATTCCGAACAACTGCTTCTTTATCTAACTCTTCTTCTTGAAATATAGCTGTAATATGCTCACTAATAGTTGATTTCGCTTTACCAAACACTTCACAAATTTGTGTTTGAGAAAGCCAAAGGGATTCATTTTCAAATCTTACATCTACTTTTATATTTCCGTTGTCGTTTTGATAGATTAGGATGTTACTCATTACACACCTTTATAGTGTTAAATATGCTTTCAATCCCATCTCTAAAATCAGATATATCATCAAGGTATAATATCCGTAAATTTTCAATTGCTCGAGAACAAGAAACATATAATAAGTTTTTTGTATTTGTATATTTCGATAGTTCTTCATCATTTAGTTCAATATTATAATTAGTAAAAAATGAAGAAAACTTCTTTTTATCTTTTCCAAAATTATTTTGCATCAGCACTATTACATTCTTGTATTCTTCGCCTTTAGTACCATGATAAGTGTGATATATAATATCTTTATTTTCTATTTTACTAATAAAATCAAACCATGCAATATATTCTATATTATTAACCTCTAATAGTTCAACTAATTTCTCTTTAGCACTTTCAATATTCTCATCTTCAATATTTGAAAATAATTTATTTAATAGATAGTTTAAAAAACCATCAAAAGTATATGTTTCTAATTCAAAAATTTCTTCTATTATCTTTTTATACTTTAAGTTATCAGCTTCATTATAGATTTGAAAAATAGATTCAATAAATGATTTCAACGATTCACCACTTATTGATTGTAATAACCTAAGAAGTTCTTTTACTTCTTTAAAGGTAAGAGCTTTATATATTTTTTCATGTGCTAGATCTAAAAGTGAGGTTGTAGGGTTCTCAAGCTTTATTTTAAAGTCCAAAATTCTAAAAAATAAATTTGGAACAATTCCAAGTTTTGACAGATCTTGACTTAAAATCTCAGTATTAATATTCTTCCAATTTGTTTTAAAATATGGAGTAACCTTTAACTTTTGATATATATTTTCAAACCCGTTATATTTTGCAACTAATTCATTTGTCAAAACCAAACAATGAAGTTGATTATCCTGATTAATATTCCATTCTGTTTTATACTTTTCGATAAAGCTATTTATATCATTTTCTTCACCATTGTAAAAGTCGATTGAGCCACCATCAGCATCATTATAAATTGATTCTTGTCGGATATCGTCATTTCTTATTTTGTTAATGATTTGAATTATTTCATTTGTTGATCTTCTATTGTAAACCTTAGCAATATTGTGTAAATCTGGATGAAGTTCAGAAATTTTATCTCCGACACCTGTATCATAAATATTTTGAGCTATATCACCAAAATATCCTATAAAAAGATTATGATTTATTTGTTCAGAATAATCAGATAATAACTTTAATATTTTAATTACATGTTCATCAGTATCCTGATATTCATCTACAAGTATATATGGGTATTTATCTAGGATAATCTGCCTAACCCGTTCATAATTATTTATGATTTGATAAGCATACTCTAGTAGAGTATCATGACTAATTAGCATCTTATGAAGCCTATCGTTATTGAAACGTGCATCATAGGTTACTTTTTTATATTCTCCACACTCTATATGGCTGAGACACTCTTCATAATTTTTAATTTTATATAGTTTTCCAATAAGAGACTTGAAGTTACCAACATTGCTTAATAAGCTATAATATTCTTCATTTAAAAAAGATTTAACAGCTGTTCTAAATTCTGCTGCTCCTTTATTTGTGCATTGATAGTAGTAGTCTTTGTTTTGAATCATCGCATTAATAAAGATACTTTTTTCTTCTACATTTCTATATGCTTCAAATTTATCTACTGTTGCTAAGTCTTCATTTATACTTGATGTTTCAGTAGTAAGCTTTTCTGTATGAACCTCTACTAGCTGTTTTTGATAGTCTTTGATTAAATCCCATAGTCTCTCATGTATTGTAGAAACTTTTACTAACTTTGTATTTCCTAGTCTTTCTTTAATCTCGTTTGTTGCAACATTTGTATATGTAATACATATAATATTTTGATTGTGACTATTAAGTTGCTTACCCTTGGTTTGAATGATATATTTGAGACTCTCAATTAGGGCATATGTTTTACCTGCTCCAGCTCCTGCATTAAAGATTATATTTTGATATTCATCTATCTTATAGAAAATATCTTTTTGTATCTGTTGTTCTTGAGTAATAGCTTCTTGTGAGACTTGAGTTAAACTCATAAAACTACCTCTGAGATAATTTCATCAGGAGTCAATTTCACTTTTAACCAGTCAATTGCACCTTGAATATACTCTGGTAAATCAGGTACTTCGTCATTCTCTTTTATGCTCAACTGATATAAAAGTTCATTTGCAAAATCACTTTTACTATTTGATAGTTTGCTTTGCAATTTATACGAATTATCTTTTAAATTTACTCTATTTTCAGGTTCACCAACTATATCACTATATATTTGAGGTTTTAACTTTTTCAATACTATATTTAGTAAGTCATTATTATAGTTTTTTAGAATATAGGCTTCTTCCAAACTTGTGGCATAATAACTTTCAATCTGTTGTGATTGAAAAGTAATATATAGATTTTCATCTTCAAAGTGTGTTGGAATATTACTTATATTATCGCTACCATGGTAATTTGAAATAGTTTTATTTGTAGTTTCTTTTTCAGCAAAATCTCTAATTTGAACAAACTCATCTTTTTCTGTCTTGGTTCTTTTTATATCTAAATCAGTTATTATGAGTGTAGGAATTTTAAGTAATTTTATAAGATTATGATAAACAAGTCCATGAGCACCATTAATATTGAAAATACTTATGTAATATTTATTTAGTGAATCATCATTGTCCATATAGTAAGTTAGTAGGGTCTCTTCTGTAATACCCTCGACAAATATAATTGCATCAGAGAAAAACAGTTCAGACACTTTGTGCTTCATATGTTTCTTTATAAATTTTAAATCATTTATAGCATCTGCACTATCACTATTGATAATATTTTTATCTTTCAAATTTACAACATTTGATAGGTTATTTATTATTGTCATATAGTTAATATTATCAAAGGAATTACTTGTATGTATTTTACTGTTTAATATATGAGAAGAATGTGTTGTAACAACAAGTTGGCTATTTATTTTTTTTGTACTTCCATCCAATAAATGTTTGATTGCATCATTTATATTTTTTATAAAAAGTTCTTGCATTTGTGGATGCATAAATGCTTCAGGCTCTTCAATACAAATTATATTAAGCTTACTGTGGAATTCTTCAGCTGGGTATTGTTCTATGTAATCTATTATTTCACCAATAATACTCATAAGGTTTGAATAGCCAAGACCAAATTGATCTTCAGGAATATTAAGTCCTTTCTCTACATATTCATATCTAATCATATGCTTCATCAATATATCAAAAGTCAAACTTGAGCTTAATCTCATCTCTAATTTATCTTGATTTTCAATAGCATGTAAAGCACCATTAACATGTGCTGTATGTGTACTAGAAACTTTCTCCGTCATATCAGTATTTATCGTTTCAATTTGACTGTTAATAGCACTCATATCTTCCGTTTGATACTTATATTGTATGATTTTATTAAATATATCAGACAAGCTTGTATCACTAATAGTCTTATTTGCTTCAATAATCTTAATCTGTATTAAATCAGAAAGTTTAAATTTACTTTTTTCTATTAGTTCATCACTAGAGTTATAATAGTTTAGTTGTTTGGGTATTTCTTTAATTACCTCTAAATACTTTTGGAACCTAATATATTCATTATCAGGGTAGCTATCAATAATACTTTTTATTTTAGAGATGAACTCTACCATTTCCAATAATTCATATTTTATTTTTATAGAAAATTCTGTTGTATCTACATCTTCAATTGTCAAAAAAGGTACAATATTGGTTATTAGGTCTTGGTTTTCATCACTATCATCAATACCAATTACTAATTCAAATTCAAGAGTTGGAAAGTTTTCAAAAGTATCTTCTATATATCCTTCCAAAAGTTTATTCAAGTAGAAAAAATTAAAATCATTTTCTTCAAATTTTTTATTGCCGATAAGTTTATCTAATGCCTTTGTCACCGTTGTCTTACCAGAATTATTTTTCCCAACAATAAGTGTTGTAGCAGTTGCTATATTAATAGAATCAGCTTGTAATCCGTCTTTTGAATCAACAAATTCTATAAGATTATTATCTTCTCCAAATTTTCTAAAGTGTTCTATTTTTAAACTTTTTAAATACATTACACTATCCTCACTTTCCCAGTGACCACACTATCTATCAAAGTAGTTTTATACTCTTTTAGTTTTATGATTTGTTGCCGTTGTAAGTCTATGGCTTTGTCGATTTTAGCTGTTGCTTTATCAAGAAATTCTGCTATTTCCTCTTGCTCAATTTCAGGTATTATTAGCAAGTCTACTAATGAAAAATTGTCAAACCTTAATGCTTG
>JAYEIM010000428.1:0-1902 GCA_034660095.1 Campylobacterota bacterium
TTATAAAACCTAGGTAAAAATATGCAAAAAAAATATGCTTCAATCGATGTAGGTCTTAAAAGAATAGGGTGTGCTATAAGTGTAGGGCTAGATATAGTGAATCCTCAAGAGGCAATTATAAGAAAAAATAGAAATCAAGCTAGTAGTGATGTAGATAAGTTTCTCAAAGAGTGGGAGATAGATACTTTAGTTATAGGCTATCCAGAAGCTAGTGAAGATATGATGAAAAGGGTGGATCACTTTTCAAAACTTATAGAGTTTGAAGGTGAGATTGTATTTCAAAATGAAAACTTATCTACGCTCGAAGCGAAAGAGAGTACAAAAGGTATATTTAAACACAAAAGAGATGGTAGGCTTGATAGTATAGCTGCAAAAATAATACTTGAAAGATATTTAATCACTCTAAAAAAAGGTGTAAAATGATCGGTATAGATATAGTTGTTATCTCAAGAGTTGAAAAGATGATAGAAAAATTTGGACAAAAAGCATTAAAAAGATTTTTAAATGACGATGAGATAAAACTTGTAAAACGACCATCAACAGCAGCAGGATTTTGGGCGGCAAAAGAGGCTGCAAGTAAAGCAATAGGTACAGGAATAGGGAAAGATTGCAGTTTTCATGATATAAAAATTACTAAAAATAAAAAAAATACACCAATGATTAAGTATAAAAAAAGATTACGAAAAAAATTCAAAATTCAAAATTCATCATTAAGCATTACTCACGATGGTGGGTTTGCTATAGCTGTTGTATCGAATGTTGTGAAGAATTGAAAACTATAATTTTAAAAAAATTTATCTATTTAATGGTGATGTTATTTATCATCTCTTTAATATCTTTTATAGCTATAAATCTTGCACCAAATAGTTTTTTTGCTTCTGGTGATTTAAATCCAAATATTACAGAAGAATCTATAGCTCAACTAAAAGAGGTTTATGGACTAGATAAACCACTATATATACAGTTTTTATCTTGGGTAAAAAATATAACAATGCTAGATTTTGGTATCTCATTTAGTAGTGGAGCTATGGTAAAAGATGAGATAATATCGAGAATACCTATAACACTAACTATCAATATAATTAGTATGTTTTTTATATTTTTACTTTCACTATATCTAGGGATAAAAGCTGCACTAAATAAAGATAAATTATTTGATAGATTAGTTGGGCAAGTTTCACTTCTTAGTTTCTCTTTACCATCATTTTATTTGGCACTTTTACTTGTACTTATATTTTCAGTTACTTGGGAAATATTGCCAATTGCAGGGCTTCATAGTAGTGATATAGAGCAAAATAGTTTAGAATACTACTTGGATACTGCTTGGCATCTTATTTTACCAATTGGAATCATCATATTTGGTGGAATTGGAAGTTTGACTTTATATATCCGTTCTTTAACTTTAGAAATTTTAAAAAGTGATTATATCTTTTTTGCAAAGGCTAGAGGACTTAAATCAAAAGAGATATTAAGATACTATATCTTACCAAATCTATATCCACCTGTTATAACATTACTAGGGCTGAGTCTTCCTGGAATTATTGGCGGTAGTGTTATATTGGAAACTATATTTTCAATCGATGGTATGGGGTTGTTATTTTTTCAGTCAGCTCTTAGTAGAGATTATCCTGTTATTATGGGGATTTTGATTATTGGAGCATTTCTTACATTATTAGGAAATATTATTGCGGATTTAGTTTTACTTAAACTAAATCCAAATATGAAAGATTAGATTTATCTACTTGCTCTAAAACCTTTTCACAAACTCATGACAATATGGTTCTTTGTTATGTTTAAAATAGTAATCTTGATGATAATCTTCAGCTTCAAAAAATGGAGTATTTAAAGTTGAGATAAGTTGTGTAGCTATATCAAACCCTTTATTCTTTAATACTTCTATTA
>JAYEIM010000428.1:2002-22654 GCA_034660095.1 Campylobacterota bacterium
TATGGTTCTTTGTTATGTTTAAAATAGTAATCTTGATGATAATCTTCAGCTTCAAAAAATGGAGTATTTAAAGTTGAGATAAGTTGTGTAGCTATATCAAACCCTTTATTCTTTAATACTTCTATTAGCTCTTGTGATATCTCTTTTTCCTCTTGTGTATCATAAAAAATTGCACTTAAATATTGAGCTCCTATATCTGGACCTTGACCATTTTTTTGTGTTGGATCATGTATCTCAAAAAACAGCTCTACAAGCTCATCATACTCTACAATAGATGGATCATAATCAACTCTTACCACTTCAAGATGTCCTGTAGTCCCTCGACAAATCTCTTGATAACTTGGATTGTTTAGATGTCCACCCATATAACCACTAACGGCAGCTTTTACACCATCAAGTTTTTCAAAGAAGTATTCAACTCCCCAAAAACATCCACCTGCAAAATATGCACTTTTGATATCATTTGCCATCTATTTTTTCTCAAAATTAAGCGATATAGAGTTTACACAATGTCTTGTACTTTTTGGTGTCATTCTTTCACCTTTAAATACATGTCCAAGGTGTCCACCACAATTGGCACATACAATCTCTACTCTTCTACCATCAGCATCTGGTACCTCTTTTACTGCACCCTCAATTGTATCATCGAAACTTGGCCAACCTGTGCCACTATTAAATTTTGCATCAGAGTTAAATAATGGTGCATCACATTGTTTACATGTAAAAACGCCATCTTCTTTGTTTGTATTGTGTTCACCTGTAAAGGCTCTCTCTGTACCTTTATGTAAGATAACTCTTTGTTCCTCGGGGCTTAATGTATTATAATTATTTGACATATTTTTTCCTTGAATATTTACACTAATTATAAGAAGTAAAAATGAAAGAGATATTAATTTTATCATATAATTTCGTTGTACAAACTATCTCTTTGGATTGGTTCAAAACCACTATCTTTTATAAGTTCTACAAATTCATTTTGTTTCATACCATTTGCACTTTGCGCTCCAGCGGCACTATTTATAGACTCTTTTTCAATTGTTCCATCTAAGTCATTTGCTCCAAACTCTTGAGCTAAAAGTGCAAGTTTTATACTTGATGTTACCCAATATGCTTTGATACTTGGAAAGTTATCTAGCATAATTCTACTAATTGCAAAAGTTTTAAGTATCTCTTGAGCTGTTGGAAAATCTGTAACTTTTAGATAGTTATTCTCTTTTTGATAAACTAAAGGGATAAAAGCATTAAATCCATCTGTTTTATCTTGAAGCTCTCGTAATCTTAGCATATGGTCAATTCTATTTTCTCTACTTTCTATATGACCAAAAAGCATAGTTGCATTTGATTTCATACCTTTTTCATGCCATATTTTATGAATATCAAGCCACTGCTGTGATGTAACTTTTCCACCACATATCTTTTTTCGAACTGCCTCGTCAAATATCTCAGCTCCCCCACCTGGCATAGAATCTACACCATTTTCAAGCATAAGATTTATAATCTCTTCGTGTGTTTTATTATATTGTTCACTTAAAAAATGTATCTCAGCAGCTGTTAAAGCTTTTACATGAAGTTGTGGATATTTTTCTTTTATTTTTTTAAATACTTCAAGATACCATTGAAGCCCAGTGTCTGGATTGTGAGCTGAAACAATATGTACCTCTTTTATACCATTTTTTACACTATTTTCTACAGTACTTAGTATCTCTTCGTGACTCAATGTATATGGTTGGGGATTTTTTCTACTTGCACTATATGCACAAAAATGGCAAACATCTTTACATATATTTGTTGGATTTATATGTCTATTTAGATTGTAGTAAGTTTTTCTTCCAAATTTTTCTTCTCTTATCTTATTTGCATATTGACCTAATTCTAACAGGTCCATATTATATAGTTCTATACCATCTTGGGAAGTTAGTCTTATATTGTTTTCTAGCTTTTCTTTTAATCTCATCTATAATTGTTCTCTTTTTTCTTTAATTTGTAGTTTTCGGCAAATGTAACATCAGTAATATGTTTTGTTTCTCTTGTGTGTATAGCAATAATATCTATTTCGGTATCTTTATAATACCAACCACTAGTGGTGTCTTTTAATATTTTATCTTTAAATAAACTTTTAAGTTCTTCGTTTGATACAATTAATTCTTCCATAATATCCTCTTTATTTAATAAGCTATCAATCCATTCATACTATTTGAAATATTTGCAATAGTTCCATTTAACATTTTTTGCATAAATTTATCCATCTTATCCTCTTTTGACCAAATTGGTTTTTCAACTTTTGATAAGTTTATAAGCATTATTTTTGCTGTTGTTATAGTGTTAACATTATCAACCAATCCAACCTCTTTTGCTTGTGATGCTGTAAAGATATGTGCATCAGCATATTTTTTATGATCCTCTTTTTTTAGTTTTCTTGCATCTGCTACATCATTTACAAACATATCGTATGTATTTTTAGTGATTTTCTGTAGCTCATCTTTCTCTATTTTTGTCCATTGTCTTGTAGGAGTTCCCGCCTCTTTATAGCTACCAACTTTTACAGTTTGTGTTTTTATACCTATTTTAGACATCAGTTCACTTGCATCTACACTTTGCATAATTACACCAATAGATCCTATCATACTTCCAGGATTTGCAACTATTTTAGTTGCCCAAATTGAAGCGTAGTAACTACCACTTGCCATAATACCACTTGCATATGCAACAACTGGTTTAATTTGATTTAACTCTTTTATGGCATATGCTATCTCAATAGATGGTGCAACTGCACCTCCAGGTGAGTTAACTTTTAATAATACACCTTTTATATGTGGGTCAGCAGATGCAGCTGAAATTTTTTCTAAAACTTCATCAACTATCATAATTGGACCATTTAATTCTATAATTTGTAAGTTTGGCTGCTCTAAATTTTTTGTGTCAGTATTGTTAACAATATAAAATAATATTGTTAAAAAAAATACTGTTTTAAAGTTTCTTTGTATAAATTTTATTGGTGCTGTTATTGGTAAAAACAGTTTACTTATTAAGTTCATCTATTCCCTTTATGTATGTGTGTGTCGTTTTTGATGTGTGTAAGATAATGGCAGTTGCTAAATCTTCAGCCAAACTACATCTATCAGGTAGAGTAAAACTAATAATATCAGCATCTAAATCTTTTTGCAGAACACCTTTGTTTAGTCCTAATGCTTTTGCACCACCTGCTGTTGTTGCAGTTATAAGTTTTTGTGCTAAATGATTTGCATCTAAGTTAGTATGCATAAAAAATGAATTTCTTATCTCTTCAAACATATTTAAAGTATGGTTTGAACTTAATCCATCTGTTCCCATAGCAAGTGGAATATCTTTTATATAACTTAGATTTAAAATTGCATTATTTAATAATCTATTTGAATTTGGACAATGAGTAATACTTGCACCAAGATTTTTTATCTGATTTAACTCTTTCTCATTTGCTTCAACACAATGTGTAAAACTAAGATGCTCTATCCCTTTAAATTGATCTAAAAATTCACTAGGGGTGGTTAATGATTTATGTTGATCTAACATATCTTTAAAAAATGATTCAAATTCTCCAGAAGAGTGATTTAGCCAGTCATTTTCAGCAACACTTTCTTGAAAATGGGTAGATACAGTCATCTTTTTCTCTTTTGCTATTTTTAAAACTTCTCGTATTAAAAATGGGTGTGTTGAGTATGGTGAGTGGATAGCAATTGCAGGTATAAATGTATCTGTTTTTTGTGCAACTGCACTTTTTAGTTTCTCTTTAAAATCCAAAAATAGAGTATCTATCATATCAGCTTTGCTACCTAAAACTTCAGTAAAATAAACCACATTTAGTTTTGAGTTTATACATGACTCCATATCAAATCCATAAGAACTAATTGCTCCAATTGTTGTAGTTCCATTTGATATCATTTTTTTTAATTCACTATCAATTAACTCTTTTGTTGCTTTTTCTATTAAATCTTCTCTATTTTCCATAACTGAAAATAGCCATTTTACAAAATTACCATATTTTAGAGTTGTTTTATTTGCACTAAATTCAAGATGTACATGAGTGTTTATAAGTCCTGGCATTAAAACTGAATTTTCACCTAAATATTCTATATTTGCATTTGTATATTTATCTTTTATATTATCAATAGTATCAACTTCAATAATTTTTGTATCAAAAACAATTGCACCATTTTGAATAATTGTAAATTCATCATCACAAATTAAAAGCCAGTCAGCCCAGATAAATTTCATATATTAGTATCCTCTTATATTATTTTTGATATTATACCTTAAAATTATTATAGATAAGGGAAATTAATGAAAATAGCAGTTATACAAGGACCAAACTTAAATATGTTAGGTATTAGAGAGCAAAATATCTACGGACCAATGACTTTAGATCAAATTCATGATCAGATGAAAGGTAGTGCAGAGCAAAGTGGAATAGAGTTAGAGTTTTTTCAAACAAACTTAGAGGGTGAAATTGTTGATAAAATTCAAGAGTGTTTAGGTACAGTTGATGGTATCATTATAAATCCAGCTGCATACTCTCATACAAGTATAGCAATTGCAGATGCAATTTCAGCAGTTGCTTTACCAGTAGTTGAAGTACATATTTCTAATATCTATAAAAGAGAAGAGTTTAGACAAACTTCAATAACTGCAAAATCTAGCTTAGGTGTGATTACAGGATTTGGTCCATTTGGATATCATTTAGGTCTTATGGCTTTAATGCAAGTTTTAAATGAGATGAAAGCAAACGAACAGATGCAAAAAGAGCAAGCTCAAGCTGCACAAACTACACAACCTGCTGAAGTTAAATAGTAAAACTATATGAGTAACTATATCCTTCAAAATGAAAATGGTGTTTATTTTGAGTCTGGATATAGTTGTGACAATGTTATATATTTAAGTATTGGTGGTGACAAATATTTTATCACTGATGCTAGATATGAGATAGAGGCTAAACTTTTTACTAAAAATTGTGAAGTAGTTATCTCAAATGACTTAATAAAATCTACAAGAAAAATTATCAAAAAGTCATGTAATTCCACAGGTACGAGGACAAAAATTAAAAAAATTAATTTTGACCCAAATGATTTTACACTAGCATCTTATGAAAAGCTAAAAAACAATCTTGATGTAAAATTTATACAAAAACCAAATTTTTCAAAACTAAAACGACGAATTAAAAGTGACGATGAGATAAAACTTATCAAAAAAGCTATGAAATTAGGAAGAGTTGGTTTTGAAAAGTTTAGTGAATACTTACAAAAAGATGGTTTAGAAAAAAGTGAAAAATATCTTTTTTTTAAAGCAAAAGAGTTTATGAGTAATAGTGGAGAGTTAGACTTAAGTTTTGATCCAATAGTTGCAATAAATCAAAATAGTGCAAAACCACATGCTCTTCCAACTTCTAAAATATTGAAAAACAATGATTTACTTTTAGTTGATGCAGGTGTAAAGTATAAAAGATATTGTTCAGATAGAACTTGCACCTCAAGTTTTAATAAAAATATAACTTTTAAAAGAGAGCAAAAATTCAAAACTAAAAAAGAGCAAAAAATTTATGACATTGTTCTAAAAGCTCAACAAACAGCGATAGAAAAAGCAAGAGTAGGGATGAAAGCATTACAAATAGATAAGTTTGCTAGAGATGTTATAGAAAAAGCAGGTTACGGTAAGCAGTTTGTTCATAGTACAGGTCATGGAGTAGGGCTAGATATACATGAGTATCCAAATATAAATAGTAAAAGTGATATAATTATTGAAAATAATATGGTTTTTACGATCGAACCAGGAATTTATCTAAATGATAAATTTGGTGTTCGTATAGAAGATACAGTAGTTATGAAAAAAGGTTTAGCTACTATTTTATAATAACCATTACAATAAAATGACAAATTAAGTTATAAAGTATTATAATTGAATGATGAAAAAGAGTATAACAAAAACAAAACAGTTTCTTATCCCTATCTTAGTTTTAGTTATAACATCTATTGTTGTTATATCAGTAATTAACACTTATCTTAATATTGGTATGTTTCAAACACATATGGAAAAAGAGATTATAAAATACAAAAAAGAATACCTACAAAAACAACAAAATAAAATATATCAAAAAGTATATCTAGTCGATAACTCTATTAAGTTTCAAATTACATTAGTTGAAAATAAATTAAAAAAAGAGTTAAAAGAGAGAATTGAAACAGCATTAAATATTGCTAACTATGTATATAAGTCACATAAAGGAAAATATACTAAAAAAGAGTTACGAAAAAAAGTTGCCTCATACCTAGATGCGATAAGATTCAATGACAATAGAGGGTACTATTTTAGTGTAGAGGAAAAAACAAATATTATCGTAGGACATGCGATGAAAAAGTTTTTAAATAAAGATATGACCAATGTTTTAGATCCAAAAGGTTTAAATATGATAGATGCATATCATAAGGCATTGGAAAAAGAGAAAATTGCATTTGTAAAAGTCCACTTCAATAAACCGTCAGATATAACAAAAGAGTATCCAAAAATAGTTGCTATTACAAAATTTGAACCTTTAGATTTAATCATAGGTACAGGAGAGTATCTTGATGTAAAAGAGGAAGAGATAAAAAACTATGTTTTAAATAGATTCGAAAAAGATAAAACTATAAATCATAACAGTTATCTTTTTTTCCTAGATTTGCATAATATAAATGGTGGAGATGAGTTTGCTACAATGATATTGAATCCAAATAGACCTGATTTAATAGGTAAAAAACTCTCTGATAGTTATAAAGATAAAAAAGGTAAAGAGTTTAGAAAAGAATTTTTGAAAAATATAAGAGAGAAAGGTGAAAGTTATACTAAATATTGGTATAAAACACCATCCATGAAAAAACCAAAACCTAAAATGTCATACTTTTATCTTCAAAAAGATTGGAACTGGATAATTACAAGTGGGTTTTATTATGACGATTTAGATAAGCAGATAATTAAGATGGAAAAATCAATTCACGAATATACAACTAAAACAATATTGGATACACTTTTGTGGGTGTTTATATTGTCTTTAATTGTAATCATTATAGCAATTTATGTTTCTGTTAAAATAGATAAAACTATTAAAAAATATGCAGATAAATTAATAATAAATGAAAAGTTAATGCATCAACAGTCAAAAATGGTATCTATGGGTGAGATGATAGGAAATATTGCACATCAATGGAGACAACCACTTTCTGTTATATCTACAGCAGCTACTGGTATGAAAATGCAAAAAGAGTTTGGTGCATTAGAGGATGAGCATTTTAACAAAATGTGTGATGCAATTGATGATAATGCCCAATACTTATCAAAAACAATAGATGATTTTAAAAACTTTATAAAAGGTGAAAGAGTTAAATCTGTTTTTAATATAAAAGATGAGATAGGCAGTTTTTTAAATTTAGTTGAAGGTTCTATTAAAAGTCATCATATTAACTTAATTTTAGATATGAAAAATGATATTAATATAGATGGATATCAAAATGAACTGACTCAATGTCTTATAAATATTTTTAATAATGCAAAAGATGTATTAAAAGAGCTAGAGGAAGAGAACAGACTTTTATTTATCACAACATCTCAAGAAAATGATAATTTAATTATAAAATTTAAAGATAGTGGAGGGGGGATACCAGATGATATTATATCTAAAATTTTTGATCCTTATTTTACTACAAAACATAAATCCCAAGGAACAGGATTGGGTCTAAATATGACATATCAACTTATAACAGAAGGGATGGGTGGTAAAATTAGTGCTAGTACTGTAACTTATACTTATAATGATAAAAGCTATATTGGAGCTGAGTTTATCGTAACACTTCCGTTGTCTTAATAGCCATTATTTTAAGGGATTTAGGAGGTACCTAATTTTTGATTGTGCTCTTGTGCTTGCACTCTCTTTGAGAAAACTGAGCCAAGATTGTACTAATTAATTTAAACTATTAAATACTATCTATAACGATATACTAGAAAATAAGAATAAATTTTGGTGCCAATTTGGTGCCAATTATACAATAAAAATAAAAAGTGGCACCAAGTTGAAAATGTGAAAGTGTTGTATTTATAGTTACTTTAATATTATCTAAGATTCTTTTTCAAGCTCTTCAACCTCTTTTTCAAATAGGTTTTCTTGTCTCATACTTATACCTTTCATATGCGTAACAGGTACGCTAAATGCAATACCATCTCCACTTGAAGTGATATGAAGCTTTCTAATCATCTCTTTAATTATACCATCAACAATTTGACTTGGTACTATAAATAATAATAATGCATCATCTTCTTCTGGTGAATGTCTATAGAAGTTATCTAATTCTGCAAGACCCATTCCGCTTGCGTTCATAATAGTAACTCCAGACGCACCAGCATCTTTTGCAGCGTGTAGAGCATCATCTTTTTTACTTTTAGGTACGATAACAACAACAGCAGAAAAATCAAGTGACATAGAGTGTCTTAAATCTGTAGCGTCAAGATTTACTGTTGATAAACTCATATCCTCAACACCTTCAAGTGAACCATGAATTTTAGATGAACCTACTTCTTCATCCTCTTTGGCAATTTCTGTATCACCTTTTACATGAAGTTTTTCAACTATAATACCATAAGCCATAACAGTAATCATAGGGAATAGTGAAGCAAATGCAATTAAACCAAAACCATCAAGTAAAGGATCTCTACCCTCAATGTTTGTAGCAAGCCCAATACCTAGAGCAGCTACCAGTGGTACAGTTACTGTTGAAGTTGTAACCCCACCTGAATCATAAGCAATAGGGATAATATGTTTAGGTGCTATAAATGTAAGTGCAATAACAATAGCATATCCAACAATAATGTAGTAATGAATCTGTCCACCATCAACAATTCTAAATGCACCTAAAGCGATACCAAAAGCAACACCAAAAGCAACAAATAGACGCAATGTCATATCATTTATTTTACCATCACTAATCTCTTTTGCTTTTTTAGCAATAGCCATAAGAGCAGGTTCTGCCATCGTTGTAGAGAAACCAATAGTAAAAGCAAATGCAAAGATAATCCATACATTGTTCATCTGAGTAAGTTGGTATGCCATAGATTCACCTAGAGCAAATAGACCCATTTCAAGACCAAGAATAAATGCATATAGACCTAAAATAACAAGAATAAAACCAATAAGAACAGTTTTTAAATTATCAATTTTTTTCTTTAATATACCATATTGGAAGAAGAAAATAATAGCTAAAATTGGCAATACATCTCTAACAACAGCTAAAATACCAGTAGTTATAGATTCTATTGTTATAACTGTTGCTTGTGAAACATTTGCTTCAACTACAACTTTTGCAACTTCAGTAGCTTCAACAAAGTTATATACATAGATACCATAAACTTGTACAAATATCATAGGTGTAAGTGACGCAAAAGCGATTAAACCAAACCCATCAATCATTGGGTTTCTACCTTTAATAGTAGATGCTAGTCCAATACCTAGGGCAGCCACCAGTGGAACTGTAACAGTAGATGTAGTTACCCCTCCTAAATCATAAGCCAGACCTATAATCTCTTTTGGAGCAAAAAATGTAACAGATACAACAGCAATATAACCAGTGATGATATAATAATGTATTGGATGTCCCTTGATGATTCTATAAACACCAAGTAAGATAGCAAATCCAACAGAACCAGCAACAACATACCTAAGCATATTTGCATCAATCCTACCACTACTTATACTTGCAGCTTTATCTGCAATAACAGCAAGAGCAGGCTCAGCAATTGTAGTACCAAAACCGATCATAAATCCAAAGATTAATATCCAAAAAGTGGAACCACTTTTTGCAAAGTCTCTAGCTAGTCCTTCACCTACAGGAAATATACCAATTTCAAGACCTTGCAAGAATATAGCAAGACCAACACCAACAATAAGCATACCAATAGTTGTAGGTACCCAGTTTCCTGGAATTGCTTGAATAATTGCTAGTTGGAAAAATAATATAACTAGTACTATAGGGATTAAGTCCCTAAATGACTCTTTTAAAAGTCGTAAGAAAAAATAAAACTGTGTCATAATTAACCTTTATCATAAAATACAAAGATTTTATCATAGTTTTAATTAAAATATAATTTCTAGTTATTTTAAGGATTCATTAAAAGTTTTGATATCATTTGATAAACCAAGTATAACTAAAGTATCACCTGCATCAATTTTATGATTTATTCCTGTAGAAAAGAATATAAAATCATCGCTTATCTCTTTATCTGTAATACCAAGAATAATAATATTTTCTTTATCTATCATCTCTAAATCATTTAAGTAAACACCATCTAAAACTGAATCTTTTTGGATAGTTATCTCAGCAACCTCTATATCTGACTCACTAAATAGTATATTGTCTAAAACATCTAAAATAAGTGGTTTATGAAGTGATCTAAAGATTCTTAATGCTCCTATCTCATATGGGTTGATAGTTTTATTGGCACCTGCAAGTATTAATGTTTTGTTATCCTCTTTTGTTGATGATATTGATATGATTTTTATATCTTTATTTAGATTTCTTACACTTAAAGTTATAAATAAATTTGTATTTTTATCATCGCCCATACAAAAAAATGCTTTTATATCATCTGAGGCTAAACCAACTTCTATAATATTGTCATCATCCATCAATGATAATTGTTTTACTTCATATCCAAGTTCTATAGCTTCTTTTGTTAACTTATCATTCTCTTCTACAATAATGATCTCATAACCTTTGTCTCTTAAAGTTTCTGCTATTTTTGCAGCTATTTGACTAAAACTGTAGATTATTATTTTATTTGACATCTTATCCATTTTCCAGAACCTTTGGCTTTGAAGAGAGTAAACTTATCTTAAATTTTGCAACAGACTCTTTATGTCCAATTACTATTAAAATATCTTTTTCATTTATAATATATTGGTCCCTTTTTGGATTAAATTTAAACTCTTTTTTCTTTTGTGTATTTATTATTCCAATAAGTGTTAAATTAAATGTTGAAAAATCAATAGTTTCAAGTTTATATCCTATATAGTTTGATTTTTTGATAATCTCAACTTCATCCATAACAGCACCTTCACTGTTTAATAAAATATCATCAATTGCATCAAATGCAATTGGTTGACCAACATATTCAGCGGCAACTAAAGCACTTATCTCACTTGAAGATATAACCTCATTTGCACCTGCAAGATATAGCTTCTTTTTTACATTTTCGCTATTTGCTCGTGCAATTATATTTATATTTGGATTTTGTGATCTTGCTGTTAAAATAATAGATAAATTGACCGCATCATTATTTGTAAGGGCAATTATACCACTTGCCCCTTTATTTATACCAATACTCATCAAAAATGCAGAATCAGTTGCGTCACCTTTTATAGATAAAATATTTTGATACTTCGCATGAGTAAACATATCATCATTGTTATCTATAACAATAAATTTTTGCTTTATTTTTATAAACTCTTCTACAAGAACCTTTCCCATTCTTCCATAACCGCAGATGATTATAAACTCTTCCAAAGAATTTGCTTCACCAATTACTTTCTCCTCTTTAAGAGCCACTAATCTAGCACTTAATGCTGTTGTAACAATAGAGGTGAAAAATGCGATAACAGAAAGTCCAACAATTACAAGAAATAGTGTAGCTATTCTACCCTCAGTAGTAACTGGTGAAATATCTCCAAATCCAACTGTAGATATGGTTATAACAGACCAATAAATAGCATCAAAGAATGTGCCGATATTTGGATTTATTCCCGCACCTTCAAATATAAATATAATGGTTGATCCAAATGCAACAGCCATAAAAAACATAATAGCAAGTGTAAAAAACTCAAATCTTTTTTCTATAAATACATCGCTAAATTGTTTAATAGAATTTGCATATCTTAAAAGTTTAAAAAGTCTAAATAACATTAAAATTCTTAAAATTCTAAGTGGTCTATAGTAAGGTAGTATTGCAAGTAAATCGATGATAGACATTGGGGAAAATATAAAACTTACTTTTTGTTTAATGATTTTTTTTAGTGAATCTTTTATCTCATAAGTTTGATTTATTAGTTGACTTTTTTCATAATCTTGTATAATTTGTTTATGGATAGATGATATAACCCAGAGTCTACCTAGCCATTCTATTATAAATATTAAAATTGCAATTGTTTCATAAGTGGTAAGCCATTGTATAGTTTTATGATTTACTTCATAAATCATAATTCCAACAGTACTTAAGACCAAAAAGATCATTAAAAAATCAAAATACTTCTTTCTCTTTGATGTAGTATCTTCTAAAAATTGATATACTAAATGTTTTGTGTTATAGTATCTACTAGAAGATTCAAGAAAGTATGCAAATTTTAATAACAGATCTTTCATCTTTTTTATTTTTTCCTAAACTTGGTGTGTTTTAACTTTATTTAACATATCTTTCATAGATAAGTAGCTATTTAAAGCTCCTACATAAGCTCTAGCACTTGCTATCATTGTATCTAAACTAAGTCCATGACCTATCATTGCAGGATTATCATCATTAAATACAACTTTACAAGTCACTTTTGCTAAGGCATCTTTACCCTCACTAACTGATTTTACTTTATAATCCATTAATGACCCAGAATAACCTGTAATTCTATCAATAGTTTTAAAAATTGCATCCATAGCACCATCACCAATTCCTGCATCTGTTATCTCTTCATCATTATGTTTTATAGTTAAAACTGCACTTGGTACTCCATTTGAACAATCTGAAATTTGTACAGATATAACTTCATATGTTTTGTTATGATTTAATTTTTCATCTGTAACAATCATACGAACATCATCGTCCATAATCTCTTTTTTCTTGTCACACAATATTTTAAATCTTTCAAAAGCAGAATTTAACTCATCATCAGGAATATCAGCAAAACCTAATTGAGATAATTTATCTTTAAATGCAGCACGACCAGAATGTTTACCTAAAACTATAGTATTGTTTTTTTCTATCCCTATATCTTCTGGTCTCATAATCTCATAAGTTTCTGCATTTTTTAACATACCATCTTGATGTATTCCACTCTCATGTGAAAATGCATTTTTACCAACAATTGCTTTGTTTGGTTGAGGCTCAATACCTGTAATATCAGCTACCATTTTAGAGGCTCTATAAATCTCTTTTGTATTTATACGAGTATCAAATCCACTAAATATATCTTTTCTTGTTTTCAATGCCATAACTATCTCTTCCATAGCAGCATTTCCAGCTCTTTCACCTAAACCATTTACAGTACACTCTACTTGTCTAGCTCCTGCTTGTATACCAGCTAAAGTATTTGCCACACCTAAACCTAAATCGTTGTGGTTATGTAAAGATACAATTGCATCAGAGTTAATAGAATCAATAAAATCAACCATCTGTTTTACCATATCACTTATCTCATTTGGCAACCTATATCCTACTGTATCAGGTAAGTTAATTGTAGATGCTCCAGCTTCTATTACTGCTTGAGTTATCTCTTTCATAAAAGGTATCTGGCTTCTACCTGCATCTTCTAAAGAAAATTCAACATCATCTACAAATGTTTTAGCATAAGTTACCGCTTTTACTGCTCTTTTTATAACTTCATCAGGGGTCATTTTTAACTTAAATTCCATATGGATAGGGCTAGTTGCTATAAAAGTATGTATCCTTTTTATATTTGCGTGTTGTATCGCTTCACCTGCTGCTTTTATATCACTATCTATTGCTCGTGCAAGTGAACAAATAGAGCTATTTTTAACTGTTTGTGCTATTTGAGATATGGCATCAAAATCCCCAGGACTAGCTGCTGCAAATCCTGCTTCTATTATATCTACATTTAGTTTTTCTAATTGCTGTGCTATTTGTATTTTTTCTGCTGTATTCATAGAAGCACCTGGTGATTGTTCACCGTCTCTTAATGTTGTGTCGAATATTATTATATTTTTATTGTTTTTTGTAATCATTTTTTATCACCTTTGGATATTTGTATCTGTTTGTTTTACTAATTTATACGGAAAGTTAATTCTAAAATAGAATTTATTCAAGTTATTTGAGCAGAAGTAGATTTGTACTTTTTAAGATGTTTGATTTTGTGATAAATATAGCTTGCATATCTACTCCTTTTTATTATTTTATATATTATATTTAAATTGTACACAAACTTACATAAATATAATATAATTCTGATTAGTTTTATTAAGTTTCTGCTAAACTTTTAGTTATGAATAAACATTATAAAATATTTTTTGCTATAGTTGTTATAATAATAATTGTATTTGCAATAAAAATAAAACAAGAAAGTGCATCAGCAGATAATATAAAAAAATTATCTATTCAATATAAAGCTAAGTCATTGGCTGATTTGCTTATATCATTTAGAAAAGTATATCAAGATATTTTTATACAAGAGCATATACAGTTAGACAAATCAACTATTGATTTTTTACCTGTAAAAACTACAAACAAAATCGCTGAATTATTTTCATCTCACAATGCATATACAAAATTTACTACAGTATCAGACACACCAAGAAATGCAGTAAATATGGCAAATAAAAGACAACTAGATGTAATTGAAAATTTTAATAAAAATAAAAAATTGGAATATATATTTAAAGAGATAGATGGTACATATTATTATTCTCAGCCTTTATATATCTCTAAAGTATGCCTAAAATGTCATGGGAAAAAAGAGAATGCACCTTCAATAATTAAAGATAATTATAATACAGCATATAATTATAAATTAGGCGACTTAAGAGGTATTATAGATATAGAATTAAAACAAACAGAAGTTAGTGAAATATTAACTGAAAAAGGAAAATCCAGAGTTATATTTATATTGTTATTTGTATTTTTTCTTATTTTGATATTGTATCTATATACAAGATATATTATCAAACTTGATGAAGAGAAAGATGAGGCACATGAAAAAGAGACTCTAGATATATTATTGCACTCTTTACCAATGGCAGTGCAAGGATATAATGAAAACAGAGAAGTTATATATTGGAATAAAACAAGTGAAGAGTTATATGGGTATAAGTTCGATGAGATAAAAAATAAAAAAATAGAAGATTTAATTATCCCAGATTTTATGAAAAATGATGCTATCAAAGCTATTGATAATTGGTATCAAAATGATATCCATATACCCTCTTCAGAGCTACCTCTTATTAAAAAAGATGCTTCTACTGTTTATGTATATTCTACATATATTATGATAACCCAAAAATCTGGTGATAGAATCATATTTTGTATGGATTTAGATTTAACAGAGCAAAAAGAATCACAGAAAAAAGATAGTATATTAGCAGAACAGTCAAAAATGGCAGCAATGGGAGAGATGATTGGAAATATTGCACATCAATGGCGACAACCATTATCTATAATATCTACTGCATCTACAGGGATGAAAATGCAAAAAGAGTTTGATAAGCTTAGCGATGATCAACTTTTGAAAAATTGTGATATTATAAATGAGAATGCACAGTATCTTTCAAAAACAATTGATGATTTTAAAAACTTTATAAAAGGTGATAGAACTAAACAACTATTTAAATTAGAAGATGAGATTGATAGCTTCCTTAGTCTTATAAACGCTTCAGTAAAAAATCACAATATAGAGATAGTACTAAATACTCAAAAAGATATAAAAATAAACGGATATGCAAATGAATTAAAACAATGCCTTATAAACATATTTAATAATTCTAAAGATGCATTAAAAGAAAATGTAGAAAAAGATAGAGTTGTGTTTATATCTGCATATATTAAAAATAATAATGCAATAATAGAGATAAAAGACAATGCAGGTGGAATACCTAAAGATATATTACCACAAATATTTGAACCATATTTTACAACTAAACATAAATCTCAAGGAACAGGTCTAGGACTTCATATGACTTATAATTTAATAGTTGATGGTATGGGTGGAATAATTGAGGCTAAGAATGTTAATTATGAGTACAAAAATGTAAAGTATGTTGGGGCAGAATTTCAAATAACTTTACCTGTATAATAAATTTTGGTATTTTACAATAAATATAAAGATGTTTAAAATTTCGCTATAATTCTAAATATATTATAAACAAAAGAGAGATAATGACATTTAGACAATTAGGATTATGTAAAGAGATAGCTCACGCATGTGAAGATAAAGGTTATAAAAAACCTACAAGAATACAAGAGGAGGTGATAGTTCACCTTCTTCGAAGAAGAGATCTTTTAGCAATTGCAAAAACAGGTACAGGTAAAACAGCAGCATTTGTACTTCCAATGCTACAAGATATCGAAAATCAAAAAGAACAAAATGAAACTCAAAGTAGAGTTTTAACAAAACTAATAATTGCACCTACAAGAGAACTCGTATTGCAACTTACAAAAAGTATAGAATCTTATGCTAAATATTTAGATATAGAGATATGTAGTATTTATGGTGGGTCTAACATAAAACCACAAATCAAAAGATTAGATGAAAAAGTCAATATTGTAATTGCTACAACTGGAAGACTTATGGATCTTATTCGTCAAGATAAGATAAATGTAACAAAAGTAGATACTTTAGTATTAGATGAAGCTGATTCTATGCTTGATATGGGATTTGTTGAAGATATTGAAACTGTAATGGCTAGTTTGACAAATTTAAAACAAAATGTACTTTGTTCAGCTACACTTGGACCAAATATTAAAAAATTATCAAATAGATTACTTATAAATCCAAAAATAATAGAGATAAAATCAAATGATAGAGTAAATGATAGAATAGAGCAAATTGCATATCCAATAACAGCTGTAAAAAAACTAGAGATGCTCTCTTTTTTAATTGGTTCACAAAATATGAAACAAGTTTTAGTTTTCTGTAAAACAAAAGCATCAGCTGAAGAGATAGTAAAAAATCTTAAACTTGATGGCTTAAAAGCAGCTTCAGTTCATGGAGATAAAACACATGGGGCAAGAGTAAAAGCTATTACTCAATTTAAAGAGGGACAAATAAGAGTATTAGTTGCAACAGATGTGGCAGCTCGTGGACTTGATATAGTTGATCTTTTTTATGTTGTAAATTTTGATTTACCTTTTATGCCAATAGATTATGTACATAGAATCGGAAGAACTGCTAGAGCTGGAAAAGATGGAATAGCAATATCTTTACTTGATGAATATGATGTAGCAAGTATAATTGAAGTTGAAAAATATATATCACAAAAAATACCAAAATTAGAATTAGATGGTTTTGAAGTAGATAAGAGAATGAAAATGATCGCTACAAAAAAGATAGTAGAAACAAAAGATGATATTAAAAGAAAAAAAATTGGTGGAGCTTTTGGTAAAAAGAAATTTAGAAAAGATGCAAAAAAAGTACCAAAACAAAGAGGTAAAAGAATAGTTGGGGACAAAAGATAGACCAGATGAAACTAATAAAATAACTACTTAACCAAATCATAATATATATTTAGATACAATCGCAAAAATAAATAGATCTAAAGGGGTAGTAGTGAATAAAAGAGTCCTTGTTAAGTTTTCAGGTGAAGCGTTAGCTGCAGATATTGGTTATGGAATTGATACTAAAATTTTAGATTATATTGCACAAGAGATAAAGCAATTAGTTGATAATAATATAGAAGTTGGTGTTGTTATTGGTGGTGGAAACATTATTAGAGGTGTTACAGCTGCTGCAGATGGTATTATAAAAAGAACTAGTGGTGATTATATGGGTATGTTAGCTACTGTTATAAATGGTATCGCTATGCAAGAAGCATTAGAGCATATTGGTATTTGTGCTAGACTTCAAACTGCTATTAAAATGGAACAAATTGCTGAACCATATATAGTAAGAAGAGCAAAAAGACATCTTGAAAAAGGTAGAGTTGTTATATTTAGTGCAGGAACTGGAAATCCATTTTTTACAACAGATACGGCAGCAACTTTAAGAGCTAGTGAGATTGAAGCAACAGTACTTATAAAAGCTACAAAAGTTGATGGTGTTTACGATAAAGACCCAGCTAAATATGATGATGCGGTAAAACTTGATACTATTAGTTATGATGAAGCACTAAAAGATCATATCAAAGTTATGGATGATACTGCAATCGCATTAGCAAAAGATAATGGTTTACCAATAATTGTTGCAAATATGAATAAAAAAGGTAATTTGTTGAACATTATAAATGGCGATTATAGTCAATGTTCTGTTGTTCAGTAGTAAATAAAAAATAGGAGATAAATAGATGAGATTAGAAGAGATATTAGCACAAGCGTTAGAAAAAACAAATAATGATAGATATATTTTAAGTGTAGCAGTTGGTCAAAGAGCTGATGAGTTAAGTAAAGGTGCTAAGCCATTATTAGATAGTAATCAAACAAAAAATATGAAATATACAGATATCGCTATTAAAGAGATAGCTTCTGGTGTATTAATTATAGATGGTCTTAAATAGATAAAAATAAATTTTATATTGTTTTTAAGGAAAGCATAGCTTTTGAATAAATTTTTAGAAAATATAAAACATATAAATACAATTGATAGTGCAATTGATTTACTAAAATCAAATTTCAACTTCACCCCAGATGTTGAAAAAGCACTTAAATTTTCGATAAATTCACATAAAACACAATTTAGAAAAAGTGGTGAACCTTATGTTATCCACCCAATACTTGTAGCTTCCATCACTTCATATTTTAGTAATGATGAGCATATGGTTATTGCGGCACTATTGCATGATGTAGTGGAAGATACGGAAACCACAATTGAAAATATAGTAGATTTTTTTGGAAAAGATGTAGCACATATTGTTGATGGATTAACAAAGATAATAGAGATACGAGAGCATGAATTGGCACCATCAGGGGATAATTCAAAACTTTTATCTTCTGCTTTGACATTTAGAAAAATGTTAATTGCATCAATAGATGATGTAAGAGTTATGGTTGTTAAATTATGCGATAGGTTACATAATATGCTTACGCTCGAAGCTTTATCTGTAGAAAAACAAAAAAGAATATCAGAAGAAACACTTGTAGTGTATGCACCTATAGCCCATAGGCTGGGTATATCTACAATAAAAAATGCTTTAGAAGATTTGTCATTTTCCTATCTTTATCCCCAAGAATATGAAAAAATTGATACACATATAAAAGAGTATCAACAAAAAGTTCAATTAACAATAAATAAGTTTTTAACAAAAACTAGAAAAATACTTGATAAAAATGGTTTTACAGATAGAAATAATGTAGAAATTTTTAGTAGAATTAAACACTATTATTCTATCTATCTTAAAATGCAAAGAAAAGGGGTAAGTATTGATGAGGTACTTGACTTATATGCTATACGAATATTAGTTAATGAACCAATAGATTGTTATCGTGTTCTTGGGCATATTCATACAAATTTTAAACCATTAATATCAAGATTTAAAGATTATATTTCCGTACCAAAAGAGAATGGATATCAAACAATACATACAACAGTATTTTCAAATTCTAAAATTTTTGAAGTTCAAATAAGAACATCAAGTATGCATGAAGTTGCAGAGTTTGGTGTAGCTGCACATTGGAAATACAAAAATGACAATAGTAGTTTACAGTTACCAAGCTTGGATTGGTTGCAATCATTAGCCACAAATAATTCAAATGTAGAAGAGTTTTATGATGATGCAAAACAGGATCTTTATAGTGAAGATATAGTTGTATATTCCCCAAAAGGTGATATATTTACATTTCCTCGTGGTGCTACTGCACTTGATTTTGCTTATGAGATACATACAGATGTTGGAAATTATGCAATGGAAGCCGTGATAAATAAAAAAATAAAACCATTGTTAACACCACTTAACAATGGTGAAATTGTATCTATAGTAACAAACAATCATATAATACCAAGATGTACATGGCAAGATATGGTACAGACAACAAAAGCAAAAAAATCTATCAAAATTTTATGTCATAACAGATTAAAACATATTGATGCATTAAGTAGCAAAAATATAATTAATACAATTTTCTCTCGATATAAAGATTTTGTTATTGATACATTAGATGATAGATATTTAACAAATATACAAAAAATAGTTTACAATCTTGATCATCTTAAACATACAAAAAATAGAATACAAAAACATATTAGAGATACAGATGGATTTATTGCAAGATTAAAAGTTCAAAGCTTAAGTTTAAAAAAAATACAATTTGATAATGTATTGGTTTATTCTAATTTTGGAATAAATAGTGTTTCATTTGATCATTGTTGTCATCCAAAATTTGGTGATGATATTGTTGCTTTAAAAGAGAATAAAGATGTAACAATACATCATAAAATGTGTGAAACTGCGTATAAAAAAATGAAAAAGAAAAATCAGATGTTGTATTGTGATTGGGTTAAAGATAAATTTTATAAATACAAAATGGTTGTTAGTTTACCTAATATTAGGGGTGAATTAGCTAGACTGTTAACTTATCTTTCAGTTGATCATGAAGCTACAATTTTATATGTAGATTATGGAAAAGATAAATACGCAGCAAATCAATATTGTACAATTGATTTTGAGATAAAAGATGATGATAAAGAAAAAGTAAAAAGATTTATTGATCAAAAAGTAAAGATAATAGAATTTTATTTAAGTATAG
>JAYEIM010000429.1:0-5524 GCA_034660095.1 Campylobacterota bacterium
AGACGCAATCTCTATATATAATGAGATAAAAGAAAAATATACAAATATTATTTTAAAAGGTGTTATGAGTATAGGTGCTCATAGTGATGATAAAAAATTAATAGAAAATAGTTTTAAAACTACAAAGAATATATTTGATAAATGTGATACTAAGATATGCTCAATGGGTATGAGTAGCGACTTTCAAAGTGCTATTTTAAATGGAAGTAATATGATACGAGTTGGTAGTGCCTTATTTAAATAGGCACTGCTAAAATCTTTTATAAACTATTTTACAGTTTTTAAACCTTTATCAATCCAACCATAATTTATACCACCCTCTAACTCCTGAACATTTTTATATTTGGCTTGTTCATTTAAAAATTTACCAACAACTTTTGTTCTATTTGCATGAGCACAAACTAATATAAATGGTTGGTTTTGAGTAGTTACTATTTTAGTAAATTTATCCATCCATTTTTCTATATTATATGCACCTTTTCCATCAAAAAATGTTAACTTATGGCTACCTTTTATTATCCCTCTATCTTTAAACTCATCATCTCTTCGTATATCTATAAGAACTACCCCATTTTTGATAGCTTCTTGAACTTGAGCGGTTGTAAGTGTTGTAAAATCAGCCATTAGTGAACTTATAAACAAACTCAATAATAATATTTTTTTTAACATAATTTTCCTTTTTTATTTTTATTCTTTTATACTTACTATTCATTTCTAAGTACATCTAATACATCTATTTTTGTAGCTTTTGTTGCAGGATATAATGATGATAAAAACACTATTATAATAGATCCAATAACAATAGATACAAAATCAAGTGTATCTAATACAAGTGGTAGTTTAGTTGTACCATATACATCTGCTGGCAATGATATAATATCAAAGTTTTCAAGTAAAAACATACCACCAAATCCCAAAGCAATACCTATAATAATTCCACTAAAACCAATAATTATACCAAGTCTAAGAAATATATGTTTTACCTCTTTAGTACTAGCTCCTAAAGAAAGTAAAAGTGCTATCTCTTTTCTTCTACTCATAACCGTCATAAGAAGTGAACTAATTATATTAAGTGAAGCTATTAGAATTATCAACATTAAAACTATAAAAAGTGCTTTTTTCTCCATCTCCATAGCAGCAAAAAAATTTCCATTTTGTTGCCACCAGCCTACTATACCCACACCAAACTTTGGCAACTCTTTTTTTATAAGCTCTATATCTTCAAATGGTTTATCACTATATATATGAATACCATCATAGTAACTATTGCTTTTCTTTAAAATCGTTCTTAATGCTTCAATAGATGTGTACATATACGCTTTGTCATAAGCAGTTAATCCAGATTTAAACTCTCCACTATAAACAAATCTTTTCATCTTTGGCATCATAGAAAATCCACTTGGATTGATTGTTGTAAAATATAAAGTTACTTTTTGGTTTGCATAAAGATAAAGTTCATCTTTTATACCTTGCCCTACAATTAGATCATATTTACCAAAATCATCTATATTTTTAGCAGATTGGGCATATATTTTATTTATTGCTGATTCTTTTTGTTTATCTACACCAAATATAATTCCTCCTGACATAGACTCATCACTTTGAATCATAACTTGAGAAGTTAAATATGGGGAAAATATAAGATTTGGAAACTTTTTTTCTAGTTTATTTAATAAATCCTCATCAACCATACCGTCAACTTGAGGATAAATACTAAGAGGATAGTTCATAGTAAAAAGTTTATCTTCAAACTCTTTAGCAGTACCATTCATAATAGCCATTGCAACAATAAGTACCATAACCCCAACAGCAACACCAACAAATGCTAAAATAGCACTTATTGATATAAATGGGTTTTTCTTATCAAAAGTAAGATACTTTCTTATTATAAAGTTTATTAATTTTGTATTCAATTATTTATACCAGTTATTGTAATTAATCCTTTGATAGGAGACCTTTTTTAGGACCACTTTTACCACAACATTGTTTATATTTTTTACCACTTCCACAAGGACAAGGGCTATTTCTAGGAATTTTCTTTTCTATAACTTGTTTTGGTTGCTCATCACTACTTAAAGATATATCTTCTGTTTCAGATGCCATCTCTTGTTTTAATCTATCTAGTGCCTCTTGCTCTTTTTTAACCTCATCTTCATCTCTTAATTGAACTGAAAACAATATTCTAATAATCTCATATTTTATAGAAGAGATAAGTTCTATAAACATATTGTACGATTCTTTTTTATACTCTACAAGTGGATCTTTTTGATTATAACCTCTAAGTCCTATACCAGTTTTAAGTGTATCCATAGAATATAAATGCTCTCTATATGCTTTATCTAAAACTTGAAGATATAAAATTCTTTCTATTTCACTTCTCTGTTCTGGTGCTGGCATACTCATTTTTTCTTCATATTTTTCTTTTAAAATAGATAATAATTTTTCCTCTATCTCATCAAAATCATTTGAAGTTATTTGCTCTTGAGTTATATCTATGTTTAAATCTTCTTTTATTTTTAGTACAACATTTTCATAATTAAAATCTTCAGCCATTACACTTTGGCTTATATCTTTGGCACTATCAATTACAACAGATACAAACTCTTGCATATTTTCATCTATTTTTTCATCTATCTCATACTTTGCATCTAAAAGGTTATTTCTAAAAGCATATATAACTTTTCTTTGTTCATTTGCTACATCATCATATTCTAAAAGATGTTTTCTACTCTCAAAGTGCATAGTTTCAACTTTTTTCTGTGCATTTTCAACTGCTCTTGTAACCATACCAGATTCTATATGTTCACCCTCTTCTAAACCTAACCTACTCATAACACCAGCTATTTTATCACTTCCAAATATTCTTAAAAGAGAATCTTCTAGTGACAAATAGAATTGCGACTCACCAACATCACCTTGACGACCAGCTCTTCCCCTAAGCTGATTATCAATTCTTCTACTCTCATGTCTTTCAGTTCCAAGAATAACTAAACCACCAAGATCTTTACACTCTTGTGGAAGTTTAATATCAACTCCCCTACCAGCCATATTTGTAGCAATAGTAACAGCACCTTTTAGTCCTGCATCTTCAACAATTTTACCCTCTTTTTCATGCTGTTTTGCATTTAAAACTGTATGTGCAATTTTCTCTTTTTTAAGTAACTCATGAAGATGTTCTGATTTTTCAATAGAGGCAGTACCTACAAGTATTGGTTGACCTGTTTTAGTTATCTCTTTTATACGGTTTGCAACTGCATTAAACTTTTCATTTTCTGTTTTAAAAATAAGATCATTTTTATCATCTCTTGTAATTGGTACATTTGTTGGTATTGACACAACATCAAGACTATAAATCTCTGCAAACTCTGTAGCTTCTGTTTGAGCTGTTCCTGTCATACCAGCAAGTTTACCATACATTCTAAAATAATTTTGAAATGTAATATCTGCTAGTGTTTGTGACTCATCTTGGATAACAACACCCTCTTTTGCTTCAAGTGCTTGATGTAATCCATCACTAAATCTTCTACCTTCACTAAGTCTTCCTGTAAACTCATCTACAATTATAACTTCATTGTTTTGTACAACATAATCAACATCTTTTTCAAAAATATTATTTGCTTTTAAAGCTTGATCTAGATGGTGTGAAAGTGAAGCATGCTCTAGCGAATAAAGATTGTCAACTTCAAATAATTCTTGAGCATGAACTATTCCATCTTCTGTTAAAAGTACAACTTTATTTTTCTCATCTACAGTATAATCACCAGAAAATTTATCTTTTTCATCTGGTTTTGTAGCTTCTGTTTTTACACCTTTTTCAAGCTTTAATGCTATTTGATGTGCTTTATTATAATCTGTACTTTTATGGTTTGTTGGTCCACTAATAATAAGTGGTGTTCTAGCTTCATCAACTAAAATAGAATCGACCTCATCAACTATAACAAAGTTATATTTTCTTTGAACCTGTTCATCTAAAGAGTAATGCATATTGTCTCTTAAAAAATCAAATCCAAACTCATTGTTTGTTCCATATGTTACATCAGCATCATATTGTTTCTTTTTCTCTTCATCTGATTCAACTTCAGCAGTTAAAGCACCAACACTATATCCTAAAAAGTTATATAAAGGCTCTAACTCTTTTGCATCTCTTGAAGCTAGATAATCATTTACAGTTACAACATGTACCCCATCTCCTGTCATTGCATTTAATGCAACTGCTAATGTTCCAACAAGTGTTTTACCCTCACCTGTTTTCATCTCTGCTATTCGCCCTTCATGAAGAACCATACCTCCAATAATCTGCACATCAAAATGTCTCATATTTAGAGTTCTTTTACTAGCCTCTCTCGTAATAGCAAAACTATCGTTTAATACTTCATCTAAAGTTTTTGTTTCTGATTTAACTTCTTGTTTTAATTGCTCAAATTTTTCTTTTAACTCATCATCACTCATACTACTGTATGTTTCTTCTAATTTATTAATAAGTGCCACTCTTACTAGATACTTCTTAATCTCTTTATCATTTCTTGTACCAAATATTTTTGAAAAGATATTTAACATTTATATTGTTCCTAACCACAATCACTTAAGATGATTTGTGTTATAATTTTTTTAATATATATTTTATCCAAAGGTTTGTTATGAAGTTATTAATCAGTTTTATTTTAGTTATATTTTACGCCAATGCAAGTAATTTAAAAGATATAACAAGCTATCAAGCTTCATTTACTCAATCTATAGTAAATAGCTCAAATAAAGAGATACTTTATAATGGTACTATCTATATAAAAAAACCATCTGATGTATTATGGAAATACAATGACCCAATTATTAAAAATGTTTATATATTATCAAACCAAGTGATCATAATAGAACCAGATTTAGAGCAAGTTATAATATCAACATTGAAAGAGGAGATAAATATACTTGATCTTCTAAAAAACTCAACTAAAATTTCTAAAAATAGATATGAAGCAATTATATATGATAAAAAATATATCTTAACAATTAAAAATAATCAACTAACACAAATAAACTATTCTGATGAGATAGAAAACAAAGTAACAATTTACTTCAAAGATATCAAACAAAATCATAAGATATCAAGCACCTACTTTAAATTTAAGATACCTAATAGCTATGATGTTATTAGAAAATAAGAAATATTAGATATAATTCCACCAAGGTACAATAGGTAATAGCTTGATACAACTTTATATATCAAGAGGAAAGTCTGAGCTGCCGTGAAGTATGGTTCCATCTAACGGATGGCTAGGGTAACCTAAGGGACAGTGCAACAGAAAGTAAACTACCTCACTTTTGGATAAAGATGGGGAAAAGGTGAAACGGTAGAGTAAGAGCCTACCAATGTTTTGAGCAATCATTACAGTTATGTAAACCCAACCAAGCAGCAAGAAGAGATGGTATAAACTTCACATTTATGCTCTTCGCTAGATTGATTTAGTGATAAATCAAGTAGATAAATTATTACCAACTACAAAACTCAGCTTATCGTTGTACCTTACTT
>JAYEIM010000430.1:0-5455 GCA_034660095.1 Campylobacterota bacterium
TAGCTTCTAACTCTTTTTTAACTTCACCTAAATCTACATATTTACCTATTGTATTTTTAAATACCTCATTTGATAAGTTTGATATAATCCAAGTATCAACTGCTAAAAATGTATCTCCACTACTTGCCATAAGCCCTTGTGCATTCTCTAAAGAACTTACTAAGTTTCTACTTATTACAATATTTTCTTTAGTTACAGAAGAAACTGAAGATAGCTTAGAAGCTATACTTTTAGTTTCTAACTCTATTGCTGTTTTATCAATATTTAGTTTATTCAATAGTTGATTTAATACACTTGATGTGTTTGTAAGTAGTCCCCATATGATATGTATGATCTCTACTTCTTGATTTTTATTATGTAAAGCAAGTGATAGACCTGATTCAACAGTCTCTTGCATTTGGTTTGTTAGTTTTTCAAATATTTGATTACCCATTTTATATCCTTTTTTATTATCACCAGGCAAACTAGTTTACCTTTTTAATTGGCACTCTAACATCTTAAGTGATAACAGAAGTATAGCAAGTTTAGTCTATCTTTGTCAAGTATGTTTTAAAAATAAAAAAAGCAAGAGTGTTTAAAATTCAATCTTGCTTTTTGTTTATGATATATAGCTTTATAAACTACAATTCTGACCTACACTTGTATGAACCTCTTTTAGTCCGCAGTTACTACAAATATATTCGATTTCAGATATACCACTACAGCCATGTTTTTTTAACAATCTTGTTTTTATAACTTCAACATTAAACAATGCCCCAGTTGATTCATCTTTAAAACTTTTAGTTGTAGCTCTACAAGATGGGCAAGTACCACTATCTAGTATAGTTTGTCTTGATTTTTTAGATTTGAAAAATAGAAGTACAGAGAATATTGCTATTAAAAAAAGTAACAATATCCCTATGATTGTGTACATATTATTTTAATTTAGCTTACTATATTGTATTGTTTCATAACATTTTCAAGTGTTTTCATATTTTCTTTACTTGGTGGTGTTAATGGTAGTCTATACTCTAATGTATCAGTCAATCCTGCAATATACATAGCAGCTTTGATAGGGATAGGGTTTGCTTCACAAAATAAAACTTTATTTATCTCATATAAATCTTCATGTATTTTTTTAGCAGTTTGAATATCTCCACTTAAAGCACTTTTTACCAATTGACTTTTTAAATCTGGCAATAAGTTAGAAGTTACAGATGTGATTCCAGAACCACCACACAACAAAGTTGGTAAATCTGTAGCATCATCACCACTTAATATTTTAAGTTCAGGCATAAGTTTGTGTAATTCAACTATTTTATCAAGATTTCCAGAGGCTTCTTTTGTACCATAAATATTTTTACAGTTATCAATCAATCTTTTTGTTGTAGCAGCTGATATATCAACATTTGTACGACCTGGTACATTATATAACATCATACCTAAGTCTGGTACTGCATCTGCTATAGTTTTATAGTGTTGATACAATCCCTCTTGCGAAGGTTTATTGTAGTAAGGGGATACAGAAAATATAGCATCTACTCCTAATTTTTGAGCTTGAAGTGCTATTCTTACTGCTTCATGTGTAGCATTTGATCCGGCTCCTGCTAAAACCTTAGTATCTGTACCTTTACAAACTTCTACAGCAATCTCTATACATCGTACATCCTCATCAAATTGTAAAGTACAACTCTCCCCTGTAGTTCCTACTGGGCAAACAGCATCGATACCATTGTTTATCTGTCTTTTTATAAGGCTTGCATATGTTTGTTCATCTAATTTTCCATTTTTAAATGGTGTTATAATAGCAGTTGTAGCTCCTGTAACTATTGTCATTTTTAGTCCCTTAATTCTATATTTAATATTATTTTGCGATTATATCAAATTTTTTTAGTTTTTTAGCTTTTAGTTGCATACTTTAATAATATTTTAACTACAATTACTTTTTATTATACAAGGCAAAATATATGAAATTAATTTTACTACTACTATCTATTCTAAATATTGTTATTGCAAAAGATTACACTATAGGATTTTCACAAGATACATTAGCAAATGACTGGAGAGCTGCTCAAGTTCAAGAGGTAAAAAATGAAGTTATGAAATATGACAATTTAAATTTGATTGTAAAAGATGCAAAGGCAAAAGTTTCACAACAAATTAGGGATATAGAAGAGTTTATAAATGCAAATGTTGATTTTATAATCGCAAGTCCTAAAGATGCCAAAATAACATCTCTTGTGCTAAAAAAAGCGATAAAAAAAGGTATAAAAGTTATTTTAATCAGTAGAACTATTACAACAGATGATTATACTACATTTATAGCTCCTAACAACTATAATATAGGTCAAGATGCTGCAAAAGTACTTATTGAAAATATGAATTACAAAGGTACTATTTTAATGTTACAAGGTGTAAAAGGTGCTTCATCTACACAACAAAGAGGTGATGGTTTTATAAGTATCATAAAAAAATATCCAAATATTCAACTTATAACAAAAAGGGCTAATTATTTAAGAAACGATGCTATAAAAGTTATGGAAGATATTTATAAAAAAAATATAAAATTTGATGCAATTTATTCACATAGCGATAGTATGCTAATTGGGGCTAGAGAAGTTATGAAAAGACTAAATAAAGATATAAAATCAATACCATCTGTTAGTATTGACTATATTAAAGAGACTAGAAAAGCGATACTTGATGGTGACCAATTAGGAAGTTTTATATATCCTACATCTGGCAAAGAGGGTATTCAAGCTATTGTAGATATTATAGATGGGAAAAAAGTGGAAAAAAATGTAATTTTAGATACAATTTTAATTACTAAAGATAATGCAAAAACTATCACACCTATATTTTAAGGCTTATTTATGTTACTAAAAAATAAATTATTTTTACTTGTTTTATCATTAGCAACATTTATACTTATCTCTAGTGGTTATATCTACTACAATAATTTAAATCAAATATTTGACAAACATCAAAAGCAAAATATAGAGCGTGATAACTATTATTTAAAACAATTTGTATTAGATATAAAAAACACAATAAAAGATTATTCAGTAAATATTGCTAATAATCAAGATATACAATCCTCTTTAAACCTTATAGTAAACTATGAAGACCCAAAAGATTATGTAAAAGATATATTTGATTTTGAAAAAATCAATTTAATAAAATCATTACAACAATTAATTAAAGAAAAAAATAACTACTCATTTGGTATTTTTAATCAAAAAGGGGAATTGATACTTTTAGACAGGAAACATCAAACACTAAAAGAGACTGGATATATATCTTATAATTCCAATGGGGATAAAATATTTATAAATCATCTTACAAATAAAGAAGAAAATATACCATATTATACACTTAGCACAAAAGATACAATAAATAAATTAGAGTCAAACTATTTTGAAAACTCATATTTTATAAAATATGTAAATCCTATTGTAATTGATGGTAATATAATTGGATATATAAGAGTTGCTCTAAATATAAATTCAAATCATCTAAATGATTTAAATAATAAACTAGAAACACAAATGGTATTTAATATTGAAAATGAAGGTTTAATTCTTCAAGAAAATATGAGTATTTTAGATTTTAATAAAATCAAAAATTCAGATAATTATAAAATAGAAAAATATAAACTAATTGATTTAAATATTGATTTAGAAACTCTATTTATCATAGATAAAACAGATATAAACAATCAAGTAGATTCAATATTTATGGAGATTTTAATTATTTGGTTTTTTATTTTAATTGTTGTATTTATATTTTCATTTATATTTGTACAAAAATTGATTTTAAATCCTGTTGAAAACCTAAAGAAAGCTATAAAAGGTATAAAAAATAACAACTTTTCAAATATAGAGATAAAATCAAATGATGAGATAGGTGATATTTCAAAAGATTTTAATAATTTATCAAGAAATTTAAAAAATAATATATCATTTTTAAATAGTCATAAAAATATAATAGATGAGGGAAATATTGTTACAAAATCTGATTTAGAAGGCAATATAACCTACGCTAATGATAACTTTTTAAAAGTTAGTGGTTATACAATGGATGAAGTAATTGGTCGTCAACATTCATTAGTTAGAGATAATAATACTCCAAAAGATCTTTTTAAAAACTTATGGGAAACTATACAGTCTAAAAAAGTTTGGAAAGGTGTTTTAAAAAATATAAAAAAAGATGGCGGATATTATTGGGTAGATATAACAATTCAACCAATTTTAGATTCAAATAATGAGATTATTGAGTATATGGCAATAAGACATGATATAACTGAACTTATTGATCAAAGGGAAAAGTTAAATAAAATTGCCTATACAGACAATATGACTGGCTTAGGTAACAGAGTAAAGTTAACAAAAGACCTAAAAGAGAACAATAGAGTATCACTTGCTATTTTGAATATTGATAATTTTCGACATATTAATGATTTTTATGGTCATGATTTTGGTGATAAACTTATAGTAAAAGTATCTAAAATAATAAATAATATCATAAGACTAGAAACTAATTGTAGTTTATATCATCTAAAAGGTGATGAATTTGCATTAACCAATAGTAAATATGACCCAGAAACTTTTGAAGGAAAAATTAAAAATATTTTAAATTTTATATCACATGACAATATAGAGTTAAATAATGAACAAATATCTTTAAAAATGACTGCCTCAATCTCTTTTGAAACTAATGATAAAATATTTCAAACTGCAGATATGGCACTAAAAATAGCAAGAAAACAACATTTAGAATCTATAGTTTATAATGATAAAATATCTTTAAACAAAGAGTATGAAAACAATATAAAATGGACAAAAAAAATAAAATCAGCTATTTCAGAAGATAGAGTTATACCATTTTTTCAACCAATTGTTAATAATAAAGATAATAAATATGAAAAATATGAAGCCTTAGTTAGAATAAAAGATGATGATGGAAAGATTATATCACCATTTTTCTTTTTAGATATTGCAAAGCAAACTAAGCATTATAATACAATTACCAAAATTATGTTAAAAAAATCTTTTGAATACTTTAAAAATAAACCTTTTGAATTTTCCGTAAATTTAACTGTTGATGATATATTAGATGATGAGATAGAGGAGTATATATTTCATATACTAAGCAGTTATAATATAGGCAATAGAGTAGTATTTGAAATTGTGGAATCAGAATCAATAGAAAATTTTAAAGCTGTTTCCTCTTTTATCGAGAAAGTAAAAAGTTTTGGATGTAAAATAGCTATTGATGATTTTGGAACTGGTTATAGTAACTTTGAATATCTTATTAAACTAAAAGCTGATTATATTAAAATAGATGGTTCTATGATAAAAAATATTGATACAAACAAAGATGCAAAAGTTGTTGTTAGTGCAATAGTTGATTTTGCAAATAAATTAAACATCAAAACAATTGCTGAGTTTGTTGAAAATGAAAAAATACTAAATAT
>JAYEIM010000431.1:0-5436 GCA_034660095.1 Campylobacterota bacterium
TTCCAAATCAGATTATTATAAAAGAACTTGAAGATGGAGATTTACTTGTCTCTACTGGAGTTACTTTTGATGAAGAGATTTTGAAGATTGTTAGGTATTGGATACCTAATGTAAAAATAGTGTCACCTAATGAAATGAAAGTAAAGTTTAAAAATGAACTAAATTTTTATTTAGAAAACTTATAATAAAAGGAAGAGATAGTATGGACGTAGCACAGATAGTGGCATTAAGTACAAGTGTAGTTATTTTAATAACAATAGTGATCGGTATTAAAAAACTAGTAGAGGCACATAATGCTAATAAATTAGAACTATCAGAACAAATTGGTGAGCATATATCTAATTTACGGAAAGATATTAATAAGCAGACAGAAGATATTTTAAGTATAAAAAACTTGATGGAAATACAAAGTGATTATATTAAGAAAGAAGTAAATAATAGTTTGATAAAGAGTGAAGATAATATTATAAAAGCTCTAAAAATTGAAAGTAAAACTACAATTCACTCACAATCTAATCATTTTGAAAAGCTATTTGAAGATTTAAGTAGTGATACTAAGTCTAATTTAGCAGATACTAATCTCAAGTTGCAGACTGCAATTAATGGTGAAATTAAAAAAGTGTTAGATTCTAATTCTAAGGGTTTAGAAAGTCTTAATATATTAAATTCAAAAGTTCAAAGTAATACTCACAGTTTTGAAAAATATCAAATTGACAATAAAAATCAACTTGAAAATAGCTTTCAAAATACAGTAAGACTAGTAAATAATCTAAGACTTGATAATCTAATAAATGTATCAAATGAAATAGGTAAATATAAAAATGGCATCGTTGAAGATGAATATTTTTTACAAGAGGTTGGCTCATGCAAGGTAATTAAATTTACAGATAAGCAGTCAAAAGAAGTAACAGAAGTTTACTATAATGAATTGGGAGAGAAAAGTCATACTCAAACTTTTCTAGAAGACAACCTTAAATACGAAATGAAATATTTAAGTGGTTTACTATCTCAAGGTGTTGAATATGATAAACAAAATCAAGTAATATTTGCTTATGAGTATAATGAAGCTGGTGAAGTATCAACTAAAATTGAATATGAATATGATAAGTCTGGTAAACAAACAGAGAAATCAAAAATTAAATATTAGGGAATTGTGAATGTATTTAGATTTATTAGAAAAACAAGAACAAAAAGATTTTTTAGAGTTAGCAAGATATTCAATGGGATTAAATGGTGAGCATAAAGAGGAGGAAGAAGAGATGCTTACTAGTTATAAATTTGAATGTCAATTAGTTGAATATACAGCACATAGACAAGAAGATATAACAAAAATAATTCACTCCCTTAAAGGTTCTGTAAAAAAAATTAAAAAAATAATATTAGTAGAACTTTTTGGAATACTATTGGCAGATGGTGAAGTTTGTGATGAAGAAGCCAAATTTATAGATATGTTATCTTCAGAATTCAGAATAAAAGAGTATGAAGTTGCCAGAATCCAAAGATGGGTTGAAGCTATGAATGATATATTTCAAGAGGGATATGAATTAATATCAAAATAATTTAAAGGAGTTTATAATGGGATTTTTTAGTAAAGTATGGAATGGTGTAAAAAATACTGTAAAAAAAGTAGCAAAAGCTGTAGTAGATACAGTTAAAGATCCGATAGGTACAGCAAAAAAAGTGTGGAACGGCATTACTGGAAAAAGTACATTTGATGAAGCAGAAGTATTAATAAAAGATATTGAAGATAGGTATGATAAAGCTAAATTTGAATATGAAAAAGATGTTCAAGATATATTATCTCAACTAGAGGTTAAAATTAACACTATAAATTATCATAAAAAAGATGTTTTTGATAACCATTTTGATAGATTTAAAAATATTGGGGATAGATTACATAATATTAACATTGAGGGCAAAAGCTTCTTAGAATATTTTGATGATAGTATAACAGAGATAAAAGTACAAGATGGAGTTAAAGCCAGAGTTGATTTATATGAAATTGACTTTAATAATCTTAGTTTTACAGATATAGGATTTGGCATAATAACACTTGGATTTTCTACAAGAAAAAAAGCTAAACAAACTCTTATAAAAGTTCAAGAAGAGGAAGTAAGGATTGATGAAGAGATAGCAAAAATGAAATCTCAAGTTATAAAATTAAAAGTTATATTGAAATCTATAGATAATGTAGCAGAGTATTTTGAAGTATTGATTCAAAGTTATAGCAAACTACTTGATAGATTTACTTACGGTATATCATCTCAAATTTTAAAAACAACAGTAAATAATAAAAAACTAGAAAATGGAAAATTAGATTTTAAACTTATGCCTATAGTCCATATAGAAGAGTTTCAAGCATTGTTTAATCTATCTATTGTGCTTAAGCAAATGGCAACTATGGGATACTTAAATCAAGATGGTGAAATTGAAGATACAGATATAGAAGCTGTAAATAATATTAAGTTTAAAGTAGAACAATTAGAGTTGATGGCATCTTAAAAGGAAAAACATGAGTGGGAAAGAAGAACTAGATGAAAAAACACAAAAACTAGTAAGTGAAAGTTTATCTTTTGAAGAGGTACAAAAAGATTTAAACAACACTTCTCCTCTTCAAATGAGCAAAAAGCTTATAGAATACGAATTATTTGATCAGCAATCATCTATTGATGTTATGGATAAGATTTATGAAGAGTTTGAAGATGGTGGGGATGTAGTTGATGGACTAGTAACCCCTGTATTTTTAAATATTTGTGATGGTCTTATTAAGCACCCTAAACTTGGGCTTGCAAAATCTGGAATTACTGCCACTAGATTAGTAGGAGAGATTAAGCATTTTGATTATGATGATACTCATAGTACCAAAAGAGACATTATACAAGATAAGGCAAACTTAGACCAAAATACAAAAGTACACAAAGATGATAAAGGTAAGTATGCTAGAAAGGATATGGATAATAACAGAAAATCTTCAATAGCAAAAGAAAGATTTGGTGGAAATCGTACAATGTCTAGTGAATTAGAAGTTAATGATAAAGGCTCTAAGAAAAGACTTTATTTGCATCAAAATGATGAATCAATTCAAAAAAGAAAAGCAGAAGGTAAAAAAACTACCCATCTATCACAAAATGCAGACCATGATGTACCATTGAAACAAGTATATGATAATTTTGGTACAAGTACTGTTTTATCAAAAAATGATTTAAAAAAGATTAGTAATATTGATAAAAATTTTGACATCATTAGTGAAAAATTAAATAAAAGCAAGGGTGGTAAAACATGGACAGAATATCTTGAAAAAAATCCAAATGCAGTAAATGAAGAAACAAAAAAGAAAATCTTATCGCGAGAGAAAGAGGCAATTAGTAACCTTGAAAAGGAAGCAAACAAAACTGTTGCAAATAATTTTTTAAAAGAATCCAAACATATAAAAAATATAACTAGTGAGGCAGGAAAACAAGCAGTAGATGATACTAAAAACCAAGCTATGGGAGAGGTTGTTATATTATTGATAAAGCCGATATATTATGAATTTAGCGATATATTTAAAAATGGTATGTTAGCTGATTTAGATACAAATAGTAAGATAGAAGCATTTAAACTAAGAATGAATAGAGTTAAAAAATATGTTATTAATAATTTAAAAGGTTCATTTATGGATATTTTAAAAGATTTCCTGAAAAATTTTATAACTATGGTAATCAACGGTATTGTTAACGCTTTTGTGGGACTATTGAAAAAAATACTTCAAGTTATATCAGAAGGATTTATGTCTATAGTAGAAGCCTTTAAAATAATGATGAAGCCATCTGAAGAGTTAAGTTCAGGACAAAAAGCAGACGCAATAACAAAGCTACTTGCAACCACGGTAATAACATTTCTAGGTGCATATTTTGAAGAAACAATTTTAGGATTTATGAATGACACTCCTTTGGAATTTTTAAAAGATGTAACTATGATAATGCTTACAGGTATTGCTTCTACAGTAGTTGTATGGCTACTTGATCAAGCAGACTTATTCTCTGCAAAGGATGAAAAAAGATTAGCTAGAGTTAAAGAAGTATTTGCTTTAAGAATTGAAAATATAAAAAACAATACTGATATTTTTGAAAAAGAGTCACTTGAAGTTTTAGCAAAACAAAAACTACAGTTTAAAAAAATTATGGATAATATGAATCATGCCATAGATAATAATCTAAATGTAAATGATTCAGTTTATGAGATGGCTAGTTTTATGCAAATAGATTTAAAAGTTAAATCAACTGATGATTTTATGCAAATGCTTATCCAAAATAAAAGATTAAATATTTAGAATATCACTTTTTCTTGAGATAAAAAGATTAAATTAGGAGACCGTTAAAAAATTTAACCTGTAAGCTTTAATCTCTTGATGTACTCACCAAGAGATTTTGCTGTACCATACCCTAGATGTAGCTTAGAGATTTTATTTATAGAAACTCCTAGCTTGACAAGCTCATTAATTTTCTCTTTGTCTTCATCATACATGGAAGATTGAATGGTTCCTTTTGGCTTTCCAAGTATAACTCCAGTATCTTTACGAGCTTTAAGTGCCTCTTTTGTGCGAGCCGATACAAAATCTCTTTCAAGTTCACTCATAAGAGAAAACATAGTAAGCATAACTTTATTTTGCATATCGTTAATGTTGTTTTTATTTAGTGTCATATTTTGTTTAATTGCAATAAGCACAATATTTTTATCTATGAGTTGATTTACGATAGAAAAAAGACCAGATAAAGAACGAGCTAAACGACTAAGCTCACTGACTATAAGTGTATCATTCTCTTGGAGTAACTCTAGCAGTTTATCTATCTTTCTATCTTTTGTAGATTTTCTACTACTCATCTCTATTTCTATAAATTCAACTTTTCCAAGACTATGCTTGTTGGCATACTCTAGTATCTCATGTTTTTGATTTTGCACGGTTTGTTTTTCAGTACTTACTCTAATATATCCAAGTGTCATAATTCAATCTTTCTACTTTAAGTTTAAATTAATATTACCAGATTTTTTGAAAAATTGTAAGTTTTTTGTATGTGATTCCGTAAAGCCCGTTTTTCATTCATACGAAACCGACGGGCTAAATATTGAGGAAAAAAAAGATTTTCTGTAGTGATTACCTCTTAATGTTAAAATCTTCATAAGAGGTAACTAAAAATTACCTTTTGTATGTTCCTATTATAGTAATTGGAACATATATAAAAACGGTCGTTAAGAGGTGTGATTAAAATCATTATAAAAATCTAAATCAAGAATCTTTCTGTAATGTTCATCATATACAAATTTTGGGTCATGAGACCACTGCACAGTAACATCCAAAAATAAACCCTTGAATCCTTTTATTTAAAGCCTTTAGAAACACTTTTTAGCTATAATAATATATAAATACAAAGAATAATTTATTCATAAAAGGTTAAA
>JAYEIM010000432.1:0-5391 GCA_034660095.1 Campylobacterota bacterium
AAATTTAGCTTTAGGGAGTGCAAACTATGCTACCCAAAGGGAAAATAGACTAAAAGGCATCTTGCAAAAAATATTATCTCAAATTAGCTACGGCTAGTTTGAGATAATATTTTTTACAATCTGCTCTTTTAACTATTTTTTTTATTCGTGAGTTTGATTTTGTTTAGCTATAAGTAAAATAGAGATAAAATAGTATGTAGTGATCATTTAAGGATATTTATGAGTTTAATAAAAGATATAGTAGTAACAAAAAACATTTCAGTAGACATCTCTAGTAGTATTGAGTTTGCATTAGATATTATGTCTAAAAACAAGCAAGGTGTTATTGTAGTTTTAGATGAAGATATTGCTGTTGGTATCATAACAGAACGAGATATTTTACAAATGATGAATAGAAGTATTGATTTTCAAGCCTCTATAAAGTCCATATTGAGTCCTAATACCCCTATTGCTATAAATATTAAAAGAAGCGTAGAATATGCACTACATATATTAATTGATAACAATATAAGAAGACTTATTATTATTGATGATGAAGATAATTTTATTGGGGTAGTAACTCAAGATATACTTATAAACCATTTAGAAGATAATACATTTCAAACTAATCTAATCATATCAAACTTTATAACAGAAACAAAAGATTTAGTTTGTTTAAATCAAAAAGATAATATTGAAGAAGCATTTAAACTTATGAATGAACAGAATATAGGCTCGCTTATTGCTATTGATGACAATCAAAACCCCATTGGAATCTTAACTGAAAGAGATACCGTATATATAGTAAATAAAAAGCTTGATTTAAAAACATCTATAAAAGATGTTATGTCAACACCAATTATATCTGTATGTGAAACACAAGAGGTTAAAAAAGTTGTTGATTTGATGAAAAAGAAATCGATAAGAAGAGTATTGATTTTAAAAAAGGATACAAATAAGCCACATTCTATTTTAAGCGTAAGAGATATAGCACATAATTTAAAAGGTAATTATGGACATATGCTTGAGAAAAAATTAAAAAATGTAAAAAATACATTAAATTATATGGGTGAATCAGTTTTTGAAATTTGCCAAGATAATGGTGAATATATTATACAATGGGCAAATGAAAAAGCAATAAAAAATTTTGGTAAAATAATTGATAAAAATATATTATCATTAATTGATGAAAAAAAATGGAAAGATATTGAGAAGAGAAAACAATGTGATAATATAAAAATAAAAATAGATGATATGTATTTTGAGATGATCTGTTCACAACACTATGTAAATGATAAAGAATCATGGCTTATTATATTAAGAGATATATCAAAATTTGAATATGCAATAATAGATGCAAATAAAGAGAGTGAAGCTACAAGAAAAGAGCTAGGGATATTGCAAGGTGTTATTGATCAGCAAAAAAGTATAGTAATTGTAAGTGATGGTTTTAATGTAATATCAGCAAATAAAAGTTTATTTAAATTTTTTAATGTTAAAGATATCGAGGAGTTTATATCAACACATAAAAACATATCATCTATGTTTATCAATCATAAAAATTTTTTTAGTTCTAAAAGTGAATCCTCTAATTGGATAGAAGATTTACTTAAATTAGATATAAAAGATAGAATAGTTTCTATATTGGATTTAAATGATTTTGAGCCAAAGGCATTTACTGTACAGGCGAACTCTTTGAGTTCTGATGATAAGAATTATGTTGTTACTTTGACAGATATAACAGAGATAAAACTAGAATCTCAGCAATACCATTTTCACGCAACTCATGATGCTTTAACAGGTATCTATAATAGATCATATTATTTTGAAAAAATTGCAAATGAGATTGAACAATCTAAAAGATATGATACAAAATTTTGTATTGTTCTATTTGATATTGATCATTTTAAAAAATTTAATGATATTTATGGACACTTAAAAGGGGATGAGGTTCTTATAAAATTATCTCAAACTATTCAGTCTCATACCCGAGCATCAGATACCTTTGCAAGATGGGGTGGGGAAGAGTTTATAATTCTTTTAGAAAAAACAACTATAGATAAAGCAGAGTTAATAGCTGAACATTTTAGAAAAATGGTAGAAAGTATGAAAATAGAAGATATAGAAAAAGTAACAGCTAGTTTTGGAGTGACTCAATATCTAAAAGGTGATGATGATAATAGTATTCTAAAAAGAGCAGATGAAGCACTATACAGTGCAAAAGATGCAGGTCGTAATAAAGTGGTAGTAAAATAGATGAAAAATAATTATATTTCAAATAAGAACTTAATTATTAGAATTGTGATAAGTGTATTAATAGTAAGTGTAGTATTACTTTTTGTATCAACAGAATATCTTAAAAAAACAGCTGTTGATACATTGGCATCCGATGATGCAAAGAAAACTGCACAGCTTGTATTTGAAACAATATGAATACAAGAATGCAAGAGGGTTGGACTAAAGATGATTTAAATGGTGTTATTGATAGATTAGAGAATATTAGAAAAGGGATGTCAATATCATCATATAGAAGCAAACAAGTTGAAGAGATATTTGGTATTGTTCAAAAAGATAGAGATATAGTAAACTCAGATGCCAAGATACAAAAAGCTATGTTAGGGGAAGAGATATTTAGTGTTGATGATGAAACAGGAATAGTTAGGTTCTTATATCCAATGAAGTCATCAACTGAATGTAACCATTGTCATATAAATGCAAGTGAAAATTCAATAAATGGTGTTTTAGATATTAGTTTTCCTCATAGTGATATAAAAGTTTCACTTGATACTGTCTCTTTTTATCTTATATTATTTTTCATACTGTTTATTTTGCTTATTGCATATATATTTTTCTTCATCATAAATAAAAAAATGGTTAAACCAGTTGTTGAATTAACTAACAATATTAAACAAATAGAAGAAAGTAAAGATTTAGCTTCACGAGTTGATATACATACAAATATTGAAGAGCTAGGTATATTGCAAAATAGTTTTAACCAACTTCTTATTACTATTAAATATTATTATGATGAGCTTATTAAAAAACTTTATACTGATGAATTGACATCTGTTAATAATCTTATAAAATTACAACAAGATATAGAAAAAATTGATGAAAAATGTTATTTATTTATTTTAGATATCAAATCTTTTGGAATGATAAATAGAGTATATGGAAATAAAGTAGCAGATTTTTTATTGCAAGAGTTTGCAATTAATATTGAAAAATTACTAAAAGGTAACGGTGAACTATATAGATTGTATGGAGATGAGTTTGCAATTTTATATAAATCTAAAATAACAGAATCAGAAATATTGGATTATGTAACTAAACTAAGATCATATATTTATAAGTACAATGATAGTGAGTTTATTTTGGATGTTACAATTGGATATACACATTCTAGTGATAAAAATATATTGGAGCAAGCTACTATAGCATTAAAAGCAGCAAAGCAGCACAATAAACTTATATATCAATATGATGATAGTTTAGCTATAAAAGATGAAGATAGTAATCATATTTTGTGGCTCAATAAATTAGACAAAGCAATTGAAAACAATAATATCATACCTTACTTTATGCCAATGAAAAATACAAAAACAGGTAAAATAGATAAGTATGAAACTTTAGTTAGAATAATAGAAAATGATAATATCTATACTCCAGATAAGTTTATAGACATCTCAATCGCAAGTGGTAAATATCCAATCATAACACAAACAATTATAAAAAAAGCGTTTGAATATTTTAACGATATAGATGATATTAAATTTTCTATCAACTTTTCACTAAGTGATATTACAAATGAAGAAACAACCGATTTACTTTTTAAATATTTAGATGAGTATAAATATAGTCAAAATGTAGTTATTGAATTACTTGAAACTGAAGAGATATCTGATTTTGAATTATTAAATAAGTTTATAAATAAAGTAAAAAAATATGGTGCAAAAATTGCAATTGATGATTTTGGAAGTGGATATTCAAATTTTAATTATATTTTAAATCTTGATATTGATATAGTTAAATTAGATAGGTGTTTAATAGAAAATCTTTATACAAATCAAAATTCTGTTGTAGTAGTATCAAATATTATAAAAGCGATAAAAGAGTTAGATTTAACAGTCGTAGCAGAGATGGTTACATCGCAAGAGATAGAGAGTATCTTAACAATACATGAAGTTGATTATCTTCAAGGTTTTCATATAGGTAAACCACAGAAAGATATTTTAATATAGTATGAAATTTTCATTTGTAACACTATTTCCAAATTTAATAGAGCCATATTTTGGTGACTCTATCTTAAAAAAAGCGATAGATAAAAAACTTATAAAGTATAACTTTTATAATCCAAGAGATTACACTAAAAATAAACATAAAAAAGTAGATGATACACTTTGTGGTGGAGGAGCAGGACAGCTTATATTTCCTCAGCCACTTTTTGATTTACTTGAAGATATAAGACAAAAAGATAAAGATGCCTATATAGTATTTCCACTTGCAGCCGCTAAACCTTTTAATCAAAATGATGCAAAAAGATTATCAAAAAAGAAACATATAGTATTTGTAAGTGGAAGATATGAAGGGATAGATGAAAGAGTTATTGAAAAATATGCCAATGAAGTGTTTAGTATCGGAGATTATATACTTACAGGTGGAGAATTACCTTCACTTATAATGTCAGATGCAATTAGTAGAAATGTTGATGGTGTGTTAGGAAATATGGACTCTTTAGTAGATGAAAGTTATAACTATGATGATGAAAATGAGATGCTATTAGAAGCACCATCTTTTACAAAACCAGTTGAGTTTAAAGGCTTAAAAGTACCTTCAGAATTATTAAAGGGAAATCACGCTAAAATACGCAACTTAAAAATTAAGCTGTCTAAATATAAAACTAAGTATTTTAGACCATAAATGGGGCACTTTTGGTTAAATATCAATACCCCCGACACAAGGGAACAAGATGAAAAATAAATATATAGCTGCTTTTGAAGCTGCACAAGTTGAATCTAAAGAGATTCCATCATTTAGAGCTGGAGATACACTAAGACTTGGTGTTGAGATTAAAGAGGGTTCAAAAACTAGAGTTCAGAACTTTGAAGGTATTGTTATAGCTTTAAAAGGTGAAGGTGTTTCAAATACTTTTACAATTAGAAAAATTGGTGCTAACGGTGTTGGTGTTGAGAGAATTTTCCCATTATATTCTGATAGTTTAAAAACTATTGAAGTATTAAGAAGAGGTGATGTAAGAAGAGCTAAGTTACATTACTTAAGAGGTCTTAAAGGTAAGGCTGCAAAAATTAAAGAGTTAAGAAAATAATCTTAAACTTTTGATTTAGAAAGAGAAGTATCATTTTGATACTTCTCTTTTTTTTGTTCAAAATTCTAAACAGACATAAAGGTGTC
>JAYEIM010000433.1:0-5364 GCA_034660095.1 Campylobacterota bacterium
AACAAATAGTGATGCAAAACTAGAGATATTTTATAACCATGATGAGTTTATAGAAGACTTTACAACTCCTAATGATTGGTATAAAAATGACAAAGTTTTAGCAAGCTTTAAAAATAGTGATGTTGACTATTACAATAAACTTATAAGAAACAAATATTGGGAAGCTCATAATACTTTTAATCCTGATACACTTATAAAAGGTGATACTATCATATTCCAATCTGCTCATGTAGTAAATGATAAAGTTATACATCAAAATAGTGAAACAGCAGAGCTTTCAGAAGCTATCAAAACAACTTTGACCACAAAATCAAACCATACATTACACTACTGGCAATGTAAAAATATAAAAAACAATGAACCTTTTAATGTACTTGATCCTCAAAGTATGGGTTTATACAAAATGCTTTTAAACAAACAAGCACAAAAAGCAAAAAAGTCAAAAAACTATCAAGAGAAACAAAAAGAATGGAAAATATTTTTTGCATTTAAAGAGTTTTTTGTGGATGTAAAGTATAGATTTGCTTCTACTATTCATAAGTTACAAGGTAGTACTTATGATACAGTTTATATAGACCTAATTTCATTAGCTCAATCGTTTGAATACACAAAAGATAAAGATTTGTTTTATAGACTTATATATGTGTCACTCACAAGAGCGGCAAAACATATCAAGATATTGTTACCTCAAAACGATAGTTATATTCACTATGAAAAGCAGAGGGATATGTTGAGTAGTATGGACTTTGATTTTTAAAGTTACTAGAAAGTAAAATTTTTAATTGTAAAAGTATCACCTCTAAAGATAAACAATAAAAGAAAGAGCATTTCATAATAAATAATTCCTGTACCTATTTTAGATAATCCAATTCTTTTTTATATCGAATATCTTTACAGTATAATTTCATTGTTCTATAAAATCTTCCATTCTCTTTAACTCCAAAAAATATTTTTCCATTTGCAAATACATCTAAAAAACGATCATGTTTTTTATTAATATAGGTTATACCTTTTCCATATTTACCAATATTTATACGTTGAGAAGCAGTAAATATAGTTTTATTAGAGTTATCAAGATAATTATTTTGCGATGATTTTCCAAAAAACATTTTGACAATATCAGGTCGATTATTAGTAAGTTCAATAAAGGGGTATCTATATTGATATGGAACATCTTTATTAATTTTACCATTATCGAAGACATAATCTGTAACACAAGAAAGAGTGTCATATGTCCCAAAAGACTGTTTATATTGTCTACATCCATCCATCAAACCTTTGTTACATGCCAATTCAAAATAATATTTAGCTTGATTATCGTCTTTATTGACTCCTTGACCAGTCCTATACATTATACCGACACTATAACAACTGCCAGCGTAACCTAAATTACATCCTTTTTTATAATATTCTATAGATTGTAAATAATTCTTTTTAACTCCCAAACCATTGTCATAAATATGTCCTACATTATGACAACTAGATTTATTATTATTTACATTACAGGATTTAGTAAATAGATTTAAAGCTAAATTATAATTAGCATTGTCAAAAGCTTTCATTCCTTCATCAAAATAGCTTGCTAATAAAGTATTAACTGTTATTACCATTCCTAAAATGATTCTTGTAAATATTTTCATTATTTTTTACCTAATCTTTTTAGCCAATAATTATAACTACTTTCTGCTCCATATTTTTTTAATGCACTTTTATGATCAAGCATCTCTTTACAAGCTTCATAATCTAAATTTGAATTACTCATAAATTTACTAGCTAATGAATATTTAACTCTGTCTTTACAACCATTGTAAATTTCCCAATCTTTTTCCGTATATGCATAAACACTAGATATACTAGCTATTAGAATATATGTAAGTAACTTTTTCATTTTAATTCTCTTGAGCATTAAAATAAGTAATTAGTGCAGCTATCACTCCAGTATGTGGTAGTGCAGCAACAATACAATATGGAGCAAAACATGCACCGAAAATAACCACTTGATTTAATACAAGTAGAATGCCCCAAGCCTTGAAGAAATAGCTTAAATTATCTTTTATTTTATCCATAAGAATCCTTTTATTAATAATCTATATTGTATTATAAATTTCATATTAATAAGATAAAATAATTATATGTTAGTTTATGGTTACATCTTGTTAATATAAAACTTCTTATGTAAATTAGATACAAAAGAGGATAGAATTTTATTATGAAAATATTAGTATCAATCTTGTTAACAGTATCAGTTTTATTATCAACTGAATTCTCTGATTTTATTAACAAAAAAAATTGTGACCAAATCATAGATAAATCAGTATATACAGTATGTTATGATTATCATCATAAAGGTAGTTTATTTGTTGGTTATAAATTAGATGGTAATTTAGTAAATAAAGGTAATATCAAAAAAAGAGGTAGTTTCTATACAGAAAAGAATTTACCAAAAAATACAGAAGTCATACTAAAGATTATACTCATAGTGGTTATGATAGAGGTCATTTGGCATCTGATGCATCATTTGATTGGGATAAAAAAGTTGTTAGAAAAACATACTCTATGGTTAATGTTGTTCCACAATCTCCAAAAGTTAATAGGAAGTTATGGATTAAATCTGAAAAATATGAGAGGTTGGTATCAACTCAGTTAGGTAGTGTCAATGTTATCAATGGAGTTGTTTATGATGATAATCCAAAGAGGATTGGCAAGAATCAGATTTCAATCCTTAAAGGTATGTGGAAGATGATATGGAATGATGATAAAGATTTCAAAAAATGTTTTTACTATACCAATGATTTAGATGTTGTGGTTAAAGGTGATAAACTCAAACATCATCGAATTAATTTTGAAAAGTTACATAAATAATATAAAAAAAGGTGAATAAATGTCAAATGATAGTGAAGTAATACATCAAGCATTTAGAATTTTAAATAGTTTAGAAGAAAAATATGATTGGAATAAAATGATAAAAGAAACTGCAAGTATAATGAATATTAATGTTGAAATATTAGAAAAAGCCTTAGTCGATAGTAAGTTATACAAGTGGGATAAAAACACTAAATCTTACATACTTATTTAATGCTATGTTATTATATATTCACATAAAAAGAATCCTTATTTGGACAATAGTTACTTTTTTATTTGGGATAGTAGTTAGTTTAGCATTTTTATTTTCTAGAGATTTAACACTTAATACTGTTAAAATCAATGACTTTAAGATATATCATTCTTTTTTAAATAAAATGGATACTTATAATAACAAAGAAATAGTAACACATTTTAATGTTTTATTATCATATAAGAAATATCCTTTACTACCTATTGCTATTATAACAGAAAATCAGTGTATTGAAAATGTATTACCATACTATGATAAGCGATTTGATTTGTCCATATGTAAAATTTTTGATTTTAATATTCTGAATAGTTCAAATGATTTAACAATAGATAAATATTTTCAAAATGATATTGTTGAATTTCAAAATAAACATTTTATATATAAGAAACTAGATAAAAGTAATTCATGGCTTATTGCAAGAATAAAAGACTATTATAAACTAAATAATTTTGATAGATTTGTAGAGTATATAACAGACGAAAGAGAAGGTTTATCTTGGTTAAGCTCTTTTAAGTCATTTAAAAAGTTTATTAAAAAGTCACAATTTATTTGGATAACTATTGTACCATTTTCTTTATTGTTATTTATATTATACTCTATATATTATTTACGACAAACAAAAAAATTTAAAGACCTTAATAAAGAAAAAGACAAATATCTTTTAGAGTGGAATATGTTAAACAATAAAACAAAAGAGCTTACATCAGAACAAGTTGAACTAGAAAAAGAACTAAAAGCAAAATTAGCTTTAGATGATATAAATAAATCATTAAGTGATGAAATAATAAAGCTTGAAACTAAAAATAAAGAATTAACTTCTGAAATAAAAAATAATATAAAACAATTAAAAATCATGGAAACCAAAGAAAATGATATATCTAATAAATTAAATAAAGCATCTAAAAAATTGACAAACAATGAACAAGAAAAAATACTAGATGATAGTTTAAATAGATTAAATCAAATAGATTTATTATGGAAATATAAACCTACTTGGCAAGAGAGACATGAAATTGAAAATATAGTATCTTTAAGAGATGAATTTACACCTTTTACGATTAGCCAAGCATTTATTTGTTTTGAAAAGATAATTGAAAATATGGTTATTAAAGAGGATGATGTATTTAAAAATATTCCACTAGTGGACCAAATAAATTTAATTTTTGATAGAGGATTACTTCCTAGTATATTTGAAAATGATATGCACTCAATAAGAAAAGCTAGAAACAAATGGTTTCATAGTGGAAAGCAACCAGATAAGCAGACTTATGATGTTTTGTTAGATATATTAGATAAAACGAATACTCAACCTTTATTATAATGAAAGACTGGTATTATGAAACTTACAGAAGAAAAAATAAAACAAAAATATAGAGAACAAGAAAAGAAAAAAAGCATTAGATTAAAGCATCTAAATAATATTAAAAATGTACAATCAAATATTAGTAATATTCATCAAGCTAAAACATTAGAATTTGAAAAAAAGTCTAAAAAACTAAATGAAATTAAACATTTAAAAGAAAATTTTAATGAAGGTCTTTTATATATAATTATCAAAACAATCACATTTGGTTTAGTTGACCAAAAAAAAATACATTTAAATAAGATAGAGGATATTCACAGTATTCTATATGATATTGACAGCAAAATAATAGATTTAGAAAACAAAATAATAGTAGAAGAAAATAATATAACTATTGAAGAAAATAATATAACTATTATAAATAAAAACATTGTTACTCTTAGTAATGAGATAAAAGATCTTGAAAATGAGTTTTTAAATAAACTTTTTAAATTTAGAGGTAAACTAATAGAAGTACAAAGTAAAATAGTTAAATATTCAAATATACGATATATAGATAATTTAAAAAGAATTGAATTTAAAACTTTTGTCGATAATTCAATTGCTGAAAACAAGAAATATATACTTCATGAAAAAATAAAATCATCATTAATAGAGATAATTGATTTTAATAATAATACTTCAAGTTGGACGAAAAAGAAAAATAAGTTATTTATTAGTAATGAAAAGAAAAAAGAGAAGAGGTTTTTTGATACGATTGAATCTAATCCTCTTACTGTTAAACAAACAGAAGCAGTATTAATTAATGAACAGCATAATCTAATTTTAGCAGGTGCAGGAAGTGGAAAAACTAGTGTAGTTGTTGCTAAAGTATGTTATATGCTAAACAAGAACATTGTAAAAGAAAATGAAATTTTAATATTAGCATTTAATAAAAAAGCTCAAG
>JAYEIM010000434.1:0-5362 GCA_034660095.1 Campylobacterota bacterium
GATTTAATAAAGTTACAGAGTAATATTTTTTCAAATTAAATTAACCTTTCTATTGCATCTATTTATGAACCTCGCTTGGTTATCAAAATAAACTGACTAATTCTAAAAAATGAAATAAATACAAGGTAGTACAAGTCTCCACCTTGTTTTTTTGATTGTAATTTTTTTAAGAATACTCACTTTATTTTTTAAATTGTTGATTATGAATGAAATGATATTAAGTGATATCACTAGAAACTTATTAGGTGCATGATATTTAGATATAAAATTCTTAGTAGGTTTACTAGAAGAGTATAAGATAGGCTTTGATGAGATAATTGAGTCTATAGAGTGTAACTTCTGACAAGATGCAAAGATAGACATTAACACTATCATCTATGAAGTTTTAAATACTATAGCCTCTAAGTTTATATCTGAAAACTCTTCCCTATTTAAAAATGAATCTGATGAGTTTGAAGTTTACACTAACTATATGGATTCTCATATATATTTTACATCTGAAAAAGTTCAAAGTGAGTTTGAGAAATTCTATTAGAGTTTCTCAATAAAATTGTTTTTTTGACTTTTTTCGATAAAACCTTGAAATTTAATGCTATGTTAATACAATATATTTAAACTTCTGCAACTTTTGTGCACCGCAAAAAAAGTTGACAATTGTCAACCTCATTTATTAGCTATTTTAAGCCAAAAAATGAGGGTTTTTTCTTGCCAAAAATTTAAATGTATGTTTCAATTATTATGTCGCGACACATTTATATATTTAAAATAGAAAGTATCATGAAACTATTTAATATTCTACTTGAGATTAAAACAGGTAAAAAGAATTTACCTTTAAAAGCTATATTTATTGAAAATGCTTTTACTTCAAATGAATGAAGCTATTTTATTTACCACTATGATATAAACAGTAATACTTTTTATATCAATGATTTAGAGTACCCTTGAAGTGAAAATAGAATAGATGCTATTAGCATCATAGAGCATATAGCCACTAAGGCATACAGACAAGAGATAAACTCTTATGGATGAATGGTTAAAAAGGTTTTACAATACGATAAACCTAAGGTTTACTGCTTTTATAGACAAAGTTCATGACTACTGATTATGGACAAGATGAACCTAAAGGTAGTCAGGTGAAAAAAGTGAAACATACTTAGGTTTAAAAACCCATCATGGAATATCCATGATAGTAATTATGTTAAAGTATATAAATTAAAAAAGAATCTGTTAAACTATTACTCAAAAAAAGATATGGAATAATTATGCACTCTTACCTTGGGTTATCGTATATAATCAAAAGATTGATCATTGGTAGTTTAGGATTGTTTGCCTTACTTTTATTTGTAACTGATATTACTTGGGACGATGGAGTAGGTCATTTACATGACTTTGCAGTACCCTTGATTGTAGCTGTTAGTGTAAACATATTTCTACCAAAAATTGGTAGAGAAAATTTAATTACTCCACTTGGGCTAATCATGCTTTTCTTCTTTTTAGGAGCAGAGCAAGGTACAGCTTTACATACTTTTATGATGGGTTCAAGTTCAATGATTTTACTCTTAAACTCCATTCGACCTTGGCATACTTAAATCTTGTTCTTAAGAGTTCTTAAGAACCTAATATAGTGATTAAAAATCACTAGCAAGTTTGCATATGCTTAAGAATTCTAAAGAATCTTAATCAATGCAACTTGTTCAGGGAAATTAAGACTCCGTCCTATCCCTAAAAACCCTTAACCTGAAAGAGCAATTTGATTATGATATAATCATAAAAATATATATGGAGGTGTTACTTATGCATAAGAATGAAATCATACATTATTTACAAGAACAACAGCCATATTTTTATAATACCTTTGGTATAAATTTCATTGGACTATTTGGTTCATTCTCTCGTGGAGATGAAACCAAAGATAGTGATATTGATATACTTTATGAAATTGATAAAGATAAAAAATTATCAATGTTCAAGTATCTAAAAATCGCTTCTCAACTAGAGGAATTTTTTCATAAAAAAATTGACCTAGTAAGAATAGACACTCTTAAACCAAAAGTTAAAGAGTATGTAGATAGAGATTTAATCTATGTTTAAAAGCAACAGAGATTATAAACTCTATCTTGAAGATATTTCTACAGAATGTAAAAATATAAAAAAGTTCACAAAAGATGTTACTTATGAAGAGTTTACAGAAAATCTTGAAAAAGTATATGCAGTTGTAAAAGCTTTTGAAAATATTGGCGAAGCTGTGAAAAATATTCCAAAAGAGATAATGGAACAATACCCTGAAATCCCTTGGAGTGAAATAGCTAAAATGAGAGATGTTTTAACTCATCACTATTTCGGTGTGGATGATAAAGTATTATGGGATACTTTGGATGAAGAATTTGATACATTTGAAAATACTGTAAATCAAATTCTAAAAGACAACTCGTAAAACTAGCTATCTAATATTAGGACTTAATAGTAAATATGGGTGGTTTTGAAGGTGGAGATGAGGGTGGATTTTGGGATGAAGATACTCTGTTAGAGTCAATAAACGCAAATAAAGCCAAGAGAGGTGAGAAGAAAAAACTATCTATAGATAAAAATGGTTTAGTCTATAGTATCAAAGCTACTGCAAAAGAGGGTGAACTATATGACAATATAAGTTTTATACCTTATGAGTGTAGCTCTTTTACTCTTGAAGGGTGTGATGAGGTTTCTTTAGAGTCAAACACAATCTATAAAGCCTATAGAGTTCTTTGCGAATACACAGATGATTCAGAGATAGTAGAGTTTTTTACTGAGCATAAAGTTGTAGTGACTAAGTCAATCCCAATCTCTTCAGGCTTAAAAGGAGCATCTTCTGATGCAGCAGCTTTTATATATCTCGTAAAAGAGATGTGTAGTCTTGTACTTACTCCTGATGAGTTAGAAAATATAGCTCAGAGAGTAGGACGAGATACGGTTTCTTTTATGAAGGTTGTTGGCGTTTAACAAACGCCAACATATAGAAAGTGGATTAGTCTCTTGTTTCACTTACAGTGATAGAGTTGATACCATCTTGACCTTGAATCTGAGCAAGAACATCAAAACTAGCTTGGTCTTCTCTCTCGATAGCACCAAAAACAGTGTGAACACCATCTAGGTGAGGAGTGTCAACAAAAGTGATGAAGAACTGGCTTCCACCAGTGTTAGGTCCAGCGTGAGCCATAGAAAGAGTTCCTGGAGTGTGAACAGAAGTGTTTGTAGTAGTCTCACAAGCTATAGCCCAACCTGGACCACCTGTACCAGTTCCAGTAGGACATCCACCTTGAGCCATAAACCCAGGAATAACACGGTGGAAGTTTAAGTTGTCATAGTAACCAGTGTTACCAAGGTGAGCAAAGTTTGCTACTGTGTTTGGAGCTTCTTCTGGGAAAAGTTTAATCCAGATGTCACCTTTACTTGTAGATACTTTTGCATACTGTTGTTTTAGTGACTCATCTGCACTAATGTTATAATCTTTTAATTCAGTTTTTCCAAACATGATAAAGCCTTTGTAAATTATTTTTGAAATTATAGTATAAGTTTTCCCTCTTTTATAAACAAGAAACATATCTTATGATAGTATAAATTTTATATCCCCAACAGGACTGCTGCTGAAGGTCTATACAAACCTTTCACTTTAGCAGTTTTAACTCTTACTTATGAAAGTGTTAGCAAACTGTAGCGAATGAGCTGTGAAGGTTTTAAGGATATAAATGAATATAAAGGTTATTTGAGTAAAATAATTAAAACTTAACATTATGTATTATTTAGAAAAGAAAGGTATACCGTTTGACAGACACTATAAAGAAAACAGTAAAAAAATATAACAATTTTAAAGGTACCTACAAAGATGCATACGTTGGTTTCCCTAAAGGTTTTGGAGGTATTAAAAAACCATACTATGGTACTTTCTCTGAATTTAAAAAAAAGCACCCAAACATAAAAGTTGAGAAAACTTATGCTACAGTGCTTTATATGCATGGTTCTTCTGGGCTATATAGAGGCGAGGTGTATAGAAAGTACATAGTTGAAGATCTTGGCTATATATTTTTTGCTCCTGATTCTTATAAAATCAAAAATAGACCAACATATGAATCCCCTGCAAAACATAGTCTATACGAAAAAGTCCACAAGATAAGAATAGCTGAAATTGCTTACAATCATAAAAAATTAAAAAAGTTAGACTTTATTGATAATAAAAACATATTTTTAATGGGAAATTCTGAAGGTGGTTTAGCCGTAGCCATCTACAAGGAAGGCAATTTTAGAGCAAGAATTGTTACTGCCTTTTCATGTGAAAGTTCCTATTTTTATAAAAACTTTAAACTTGGTTGTAAAAAAAGCGAACCATTTTTAAACATAATTGGCACACACGATGAATTTTTCTCTCAGGACTCCTATCTCACTAAAAAATACAAAGTAAATGGTAATGGAATTGAGAAATTAAAAAATTACAAAAATGCTAAAGTTGTTGTTTTACCAAAAGCAAAACACGACTTAACTCAAAACATTTATGTAAAAGATGAAATAGTGAACTTTTTAAAATTATGGTGTAGAGAGTAAACTCTCTACAAGAACAAACTATTTTTTAGACTTATTATTTGGTTTAGATATCTTTAAAATCTAAATTTATCATTACATCCGGGTGTGTATGAATCTCTACACCATAGTTCGATAGTGCTTTTAAAAATTGAAAATACTCATCTACCTCTTTGAGGTTACTTGGGTTTATTCTACTGATAACGGCATGGGCATGCTCTTTTAGATACTCGAGCAGCTCATACTTTTTGTTAGGTCTATAAAAGACTATCTCTCTTTCTCTATCTGTTACCTTTCTAATTTCGCTAAGAATTGGTTTTGAATCCGGTCTAAAACCATCAAAGCCTTTATCTGTCAAAGCCTTTATCTGTTCCCTTTGCGTATTCAATGATAAAAATTTTATCACCCATTTATAATCTCCTCGTTGATATCAAGACTACAGTTTGCTGTAATTTTGTATATAAAATTATAAATCAACGAAGTTACCTTTTTATTACAAAACCTTAACACCTTTCATTATTACAAAAAAGTGTTTATATTTGTAACACTTATTGGAAAATTTAATTTTATCCTCATTTTTTTTTTAGAATAAAATATTTATAGATATGATTCAGATATTTTCATAAATTTTTATACTAGTAAATTTATATCTATTGAACATATATTAAAATTATTATCTTTAAGATAAGGGCACCTCTAAAAACCCTAGCATCACTCAGAGGGAATAAAGAGAGATGAAGTCGTGAAGAACTTTCTTTGAGTCATAGCCTTAGCTACGACGATAAGAAATTCTTTGCGAATTCGCTCTCTTTGT
>JAYEIM010000435.1:0-5353 GCA_034660095.1 Campylobacterota bacterium
ACAAAAAAGTTACAGAGACTCTCATCACTTGGCAGTGCCGCTGTAATTTCAGTTTTGACATTTTCTTGCTCTAAAAGGTAACTATTGAAGGCTTTAAGTGCCCCCAATTTTTTAACAACAATAGATCTTCCACTATTTTGCTGTACATCATTAATTGATTTTAGTTGACTAATTCTATCTTCCATATCATCTATCTTATTTTCATATCTTAGTTTAGATATATAATCATTTTGAACATAAGATGGCAACATATCAAAAGAAATATCATCTTTTTTTATGTAATCTCTTTTAATCTCACCCTTCTTTATCACATCTTTTGTATAGTATATATATCCAATATATCCCAATAAAACAACTATTGTAACTGATAATAGTGACACTATAAATCCACTTGAGTTTTGTTGCGTATTATTTATTTCATTTTTCATCTTTATTAATTTCCTTTTGTGGTTAAATATTTTATTTTCATTTTCTACAGTCCAAGCTGTTTAAAAAATAAGCCAATGATTGATTGTTTTGGGATTTTATATCTTCTTGTGATTTTATAAATTTTTGAAGTAATACATCTTCAATATTACTATTTGATTTTATTCCAAACTCTTTTTTTAAATCTTCTTTGGTTTTTTTATCACTTTTTTTATAAGCTGATAACATCCAAGCTTCTATTTCAGATGATACAACTATAACAGTTATATCCGTTTCTTTTGAAAGTTTTATTTTAGATATATAGTCATCTCTAAGTTCAACAATACAATCATAAATATCTTTTTTGCATTTACTATCCAAGTCAATTAATATATATATTTCTTTACACTCTTTTTGTCTTAATACATCTATTAAGTTTTTGATAGCTCTTTCTTCCATAATTTTGCAATTACCAGCCGTAGCAGATGGTTTGACTATCATATTTCTTTTAAAATTATATTTATCTTTAAAATATCTTTCAAAAAATTGTTTATCAGATATTCCCTCTACAATTAATCCAATTTTACTATTCTTCATATTCACCAACAATACTAAGCTTTAATAATTCAACCAAATCATTTTTATATCGTTTCATAAAATTTTTTATATGTGGTATATCTTCAGCTCTTTGCCCTTTAGTATCTCCGTCAAAATCTCTAAATAAAAATATAATCTCATCTAGTTTTAAATGTTGTAACATCTCCATACTATGAGTCGTAAAAAATATTTGTTTGTCACTATCTCTCATAGTATTTAAAATATATAAAAGAGTTTTCATATGCATATGTCGTTCAGGTTCTTCAAATATTAAACAATTTGATTTACTTCCATGTAATGCAGTCATTAAACTTAAAAAATGAATAGTTCCATCAGATACTCTGTGCTGACTTATTTTATTATTTAGTCCAGTTGAGTTTTCATTGAACATTACTATGGGAAATGAACCTTCTAAAAGCTCTATTGATTCAACCAAATCAACTTCCCCAATTAAAGATGTTGAAATATTATCAAATACTTCTTTATCTAATGTTTTAAGAAAATATGCTAAATTTGTACCATCTTTTAGAAAATACTTTTCTTCAAATTTTTGATTATTTTTAATAATATCTGGGTGAAAGTAATATGATGAAAAAAGACTATCGACTCCAAATATATTTTTAAACATTGTACTCATATCATTTGTATTTGTTGCAACTATTTCAAAAATAGGTTTTTTAGATTTAAAATCATTTTCAAGACTAGTATATCTCTTTTTGCTTAGTTTTTCTATATAATCTTCATAAAAATTTAAATTAGTTTTTATATCATCGTTATACAGTCGGTCAAAATTGTTTTTTTTGTCACTTGTATTGATTTTTAATTTTTTAATTTTTCCTGAGACACTTAATTCTATTGGGTATGGTCCTTTTTCAATGAAAAAAGAAAATTTAATGTCAGTGTTAATTGTATATTTATATAAATAATCATCAATTAAAACAATATTATCAATTTCAAATTTTGGATTAATAACAATATCATCTTGATTATACTTGTAGTTCTGAATTATACTAATACCTACATTTCCTACTGCTTGGGTAATATTTTCAAATAGCATAGTATCAATAAATTCAAATACTTCAACTAAATTACTTTTTCCAGCATTGTTAGGAGCAATTAAACAATTAATTTTTCCAAATTCAAATTTACTTTTTTTAAAACTTTTGAAGTTGTCTATATATAATTCAGTTAATAGTATATTTGGACTTTCTAAATTCATAAATATTTCCTATTTGTTTATATTAATTATTTATTATATCAAATTGTATATCATTTTGTAGTTAAGTATTTCAAAGTTGTATTTATCAAATCATCATCATCTCTACTTGGAGATTTTATAGTAACTTTTCTATCATCTTGATAAACTATAGTTATATTCATATCATAATTACTAATAGTTTTAATTTTTTTCTCTAAAGCATTTATTTTTATGATAATTAATTCTATAAATTGTTTAGTTGGCAGATCAAGTTTACCAAATCTATCTTCCATCTCATCTTGTACCTCAAATACTATTTTTTTACTCGTCGCCATACTAAGTCGTCTATAAAGTTCAAGTCTAACTCTATCTTCACTTATATAATCACTAGAGATAAAAGCTGTGATACTTAGTTTTATATCAACATTTACAGTTTCCTCTTGAACCTCTCCACTTAATATTGCTATTGCCTCTTCTAGCATCTTAAGATAAAGTCCATATCCTATTTGTTTGATATGTCCACTTTGAGCTTCACCTATGATATTTCCACCACCTCTTATCTCTAAATCTTGATGTGCTAATGCTGTTCCACTTCCTAAATATGAGTTTGACTCCAGTGCGATAAGTCTTCTTATTGCATCTTTAGTTATAGTTTTTTTATCTTCAACTACAAAATAACAAAACCCCTCTTTAGTTCCTCTTCCCACTCTTCCTCGTAATTGATGTAAATCTGCTATTCCAAATCTATCTGCACCATCTATTATGATACTATTTGCATTTGGTAGATGAAGACCAGATTCTACAATTGAAGTTGCCAATAATATATCAATTTCACCATTTGAAAAAGCCTCAAGTGTATCTTCGCTTTGTTTTGGTGTGATTTTTGAGTGCATAACAGATATTTTTAAATTTGGCATAATATTTAACAAATCTATCTTTTTAGTTTCAATTGTAGCTATGTTGTTATAGATATAAAATAGTTGTCCACCTCGTCTTTTTTCACGAAGGATAATCTCTTTTATCATCTTATCATCATACTCTTTTACAAAACTTCTTACCCCTAGTCGTTCACTTGGAGGTGTAAGAAGTGAACTCATCCCTTTGATTTTTGATAAGGCAAGGTTTAATGTTCTTGGAATTGGAGTAGCACTCATAGAAAAAATATGAACATCATTTCTTATATCTTTTAGCTTCTCTTTTTGTTTTACACCAAACTTATGCTCTTCATCAATAATAACCAATGCTAAATTTTTACATTTTACATTTAAAAGTGAATGTGTTCCAATTACTAAATCAATATCTCCATCTTCTAACGCTTTTTTTATTTGTGTCTTCTCTTTTGCAGATGTTCTACCATCAAGTTTTGCCATTTTTATACCAAATGGTTCAAATCTTTCTTTAATTCCATCAAAATGTTGAGAAGATAAAAGGGTAGTTGGACATACAAATAAACATTGAAAACCACTTAAAAGTACAGCCAACATACCATTTATTGCAACTTCTGTTTTTCCAAAACCAACATCTCCAGATAAAAGTCTGTCCATTACTAGTCCTGAATTCATATCACTTAAAAACTCTTTTACACTTCTACTTTGATCTTTTGTATATTCAAATCCAGCATCATTTTGAAGAACTTTTATCTCTTCTTTTTGGGTATCTATTTTGATACCTTTTGTTAATTCTCTCTTCGCTGCAATTGCTATAATATCACTTGCAATTGCAAAAAGTCTCTCTTTTACTTTACCTTTTAACTTAGCAAAACTACCTTTTCCAAGTTTATCTAAAGTAGCTATACTTCCACTATCAGCCAAATACCTATCGATCATACCGATATTTTCTACAGGGATTAAAAGTCTATCCTCCCCTTGATAATTTACTATTACAAAGTCACGCTTTGCTCCCATAACTACAACAGGTTCTATACCTTTAAATTGCCCTATTCCATGTACTTCATGAACAACAAAATCATTTTTTTGCAACTCATCTAAAACAATTTTTGGTTTTTTCTTTCTTTTTTGCTTGATTTGTTTATTTAAAGATATTATAACTTCATCATCACTAACAAGATTTAATAGTTGATAATCAAGCTTATAGTTAATATTTTTATCATTTAGATCAAACTCATTAGCTCTTATTTTACCTTCACTTGACGATATAACAGTTACTTTTTTTCCACTATGAAACTTTAAAAACTCTTTATAGTTTGACACATCTATTTGTTTATATGTATCATCTTCAAGAATAGGAGTTATAGTTAGTAGCTCCTCTTTTTCTATCCTTTTCTCTTCAAAAATATAAACTTCATCTATCTCATTTAAAGCATTCTTAGTTATACAACTTTTTAAACTTTGCGTGTAAAATGAAGCTAAATCATCAAGGTACCAAAAACCTAAAGAGTGTATATCTTTTTCAAATACATCAATGTTGCTTTGTTCTATTTTCTCATTTATTTTTTCTAAATTTTCATCATCAAAAGCTAGAAATGATGCAGATACAGTAAAACTTTCTAACTCCTCTTTGAAAGATTTTTGATTTTCTACATCAAATTTTCGTATAGATTCAACCTCATCATCAAACAAACTCACTCTATATGCAAACTCTTCGTTAGGTGGAAATATATCAACTATATCCCCTCTTATAGAAACTTCACCCTCATCTGTAACTATATCTACAAAATAGTATCCCCAGTTATAAAGTTTCTCTTTTAAAGAGCTTATATCAATGGTAGATGCAAATTCTACAGTTAAACTATCAAAATTTTCCGCTTTTGGTAAAGCATAAGATATGGTACGAATAGGTGAGATTAAAAGTTTATTCTGTTTTTTATAGTTATGAAAAGATTCCAAAGAGGAGGTAAGCTCTTTTATCTCTTGACTAAAAGACAATAAATCATCTCCAAAGTTAGCTCTTAAATCACTTAGTATAAATGGTTGTCGTCCCAAAAAAGATGCACAATCTCGTGCAACCATAGCTTGTTTTTCATCTGATACAATTAATAACTGTATATCTTTATGTTGTTTTATGTAGTTAAATATTTTATTCATTTATCTTTCTATTGTATAGGTAATATTATAGTGAATTCTGCCCCACGATAATCTTTATCATCATATTTAAATTCTGTATTTTTTACCATTATAGTCCCACCCATATTTT
>JAYEIM010000436.1:0-5344 GCA_034660095.1 Campylobacterota bacterium
CCAACTATTGGCAAACTAAAAAGTACACCTTTATAAAAGTTACTATTGGTTTTGAAACTATATAGTTTTACTGGTAATATACTAAAATATGATACTCCATATTTTATACCGTTTATTATATCACTCACTTTATTTATCATTTTATTTTTAGAACAATACCAAGTTTTACTTCATACACTTCATCGCAAATAGAGGCTAACTTTTGACCAATAATACCGCTTAAATCAACAAATTTACGACTTAATTTATCTATTGGGATCACTCCACTATTTACATCATTTAGAACAAATACAATATTTGCTTTTTTGTGTGAAAGTCGTTCTAATTGTTCTAAAAGTTCTGCCTCATTTTTATCTAAATTGTTTAAAATCCACATTGATATACAATCTATAAGATAAGTTTCATCATCTTTTATAATTTTTGGAAGATTAAATTGCTCTTCAATAGTTGTAAAGTTATCTGCTCTTTGTTTTTTGTGAGTATTTACTTTTGACTGCATCTCATTATCATCATAACTATTGTTATATGTTGCTAGATAATATGGTTTAGTAACTGATAATTCTAACGCTTTTTGTTCTGCAAGTTTTGATTTACCAGATTTTTGTCCACCAAAGTATAAAGTAAACATCTATTGTAAAAACTCTTCAACTTGTTGAGTAATCTGTTCTTTTTTAAGTCCATTTAAAAAACCATACATCAATGCACCACCAGCTCCAACTCCCTCTTTTGCTTCACCTTGATCATAAAGTGCAAGTGCAGGGTGGTTTGAAAGTGAAAAGTCAAAATCTGTATAATAACTATTTATATTTAATTCACTCATCTCAATTAAAGATTTTATATCACTATTTTCATCATTAACCACCCATGATGTGGTACATAGTGCAAGATTTGATGTATCTATTTTTCCATCCATTGTTTCAAGTATCTTATTTACAACTAAAAGTACACAAGCCATCTGTGTACCACCAGCAAGAACTAATGGTATTTTGTTGTTAAGTCCCAATATAAAACCAGCGTTAAAAATAATCATATTGTCAGATACTTTACTAAGTATTGTAAATATATCATCATCTTTTTTAATATTTTTTAATGCTTTTTGAATAGTTTTTTCCTTTATGTTGTTTGGAACATTTTTAAAACTACTTGAAAATTTATCTTTGCAATCGTATCCAAGCCCAAGAGCTGTTGCAGCTGCTGTTGTTGTTCCACTTGGTACTGATTCTCCTAAAATTATATAGTCATTTTTACACTTATAACTTTGTCCAAACTCTACACCTTTTTGAAATATATCTGTGGCATCAATTGAAGCACCATCATCTATTCTTTTACTAGGTTTTATATCAAAATTGTGAATTTTAAAATAATCAACTTTTGGTACCATCTCAATACCTAAATTTAATAACTCTATATCATTGTAAGGATTTAAAAGATGAATACCACGAGTTATAAGTGCAGGGGTAGGCACCCCTTTTGGAGTTTCGGCAATATTATCTAAGCTTCGCACTTCACCTGTAGATAAAAATTCACTATCAAGTGTGGGTGTAAGATGTATCATACCAGGAATTCCTGCTTGTGTTATACCTGGTATTTCATAAGTTTTTGTATTGGATAAGGCTAACATAAATGTGGCTTTTTTACCTCTTAAGTGTTCAATAAAATCAACTTTACCTGTGATATTTTTTATCATTAAATTTCCTTATATTTTAAGTTGGTATTATGCCATAGTGTCATTTATAAAAGATTTAAATTGAAATGATTTAAATTGAAATGATTTTTCCAAAAGGAACTTCGATATTTTTTTCGGGAACTATCCAGATTACATCATAGTCTGGTTCATGTTGGGGAAACTTACCAAAAGTATCTGTAAAGTATAAAAATAGAGTAACATTATCTATGTTTTCATATACATATTTAAATGTTTCTTCAAAATTTGTACCGCCACCACCTTTTATATTGTATTCTAGTTCATCTCCTGGATAAAGTATATGGTGTTGATGTACTTTAGCATCTGCAATTAGTAAATCAATCTCAAAAGATGTAAATGTATTCATTATTGATTCTACTTCATTTAAAAACCTCCCTAAAAGTTGCATATCTATTGATCCTGAACTATCAATAGCAATAACAACTTTTGTTTTTATCCCACTTAAAGCTGGTAGTGCTACATCTCTAGATAGATATCTTTTATTTGGTGGAAATAGTGTATAGTCAAATTTTACACTATTTTCTATCATAGTATATAATTCATCTTCCCATGAGATCTCTTTTGTATCTAGTTTTGGTACAAGTATCTCAATACCAAGTGGTAAGTCACCTTGAAGTTTTGCTTTGTTTAATAGTTGTTGGTTTAACTCTTCAATTGAATCTTGGTCAAATTCATTTGTATCTGCCATCTTTTCATATTTTATATTTTCTACATCTTTTGGTGTATGTTTATCTTCATCAATTTCATCTTCAAGTATCTTATAAATTGCTTCTGTGCTTAAAGTGTCAAATCTTTCATCGTAAAAAAGTTTATCGGGTAGTTCAAGTCCATTGTTTACAAGTAAAGAATTTATCGAATAATCTTGTGCCATTATCCATAACCATGAGATACGACCCTCTTGTCTATTTTCATATCCAAGGGCTTGATGCATAGCTGAATTTGTTAGTAAAAAACTAAGCTCCTCATCATTTAAAGATTCTATATAGTCATCATTATATTCAAAAAATTCAGGTTTACTTGAAAAAGTTTCTATATCTTCATTTAATTTTGCTTTTTGCATAGAGGCAATTGAGCCAAAATAGGGTTGTTCTAAAAGTAAGTTTGCTTTAGTTTGCTCTATCCTTTTTTCAATTGTGTTTAAAGTCAATTTACTAGAAACCTATGTTGATCTACCCAAGTTTTCCATGCTGGTGAGTTTTCCACATCTATATTGTTTTTTTGTATATCTCGCACTAACATAATTGTAAATTCACCATCAAGTTTTAGTGAAAAATTCAATACATTAGTAAGATTTTGTGTGGAATAGTTTTCTTTTAAAGCATAAACTATACCAATACACATAGCATAAAGTACAGAGTTTTTTGTTGGAATATCTACACTATTTCCTATTATAATATCTTCAATATTTGGTAAACTTTCCATAACTTTACAGTAGTTTAAAAACTCTTGTGCTGTTTCTTTACCAATTGCTCCACCTATAACATTTTCATGTAGTTTTGCATCTAATTTTGACTTTAATATATCATCTACAAACTTCCAACTTCGTGGTGTTGCAAATGATTTACTGCTGTTTTTGGGATCAAACATAAAAAGATCAGAGGGCTTATAACTAAGATATGAGATAATTCTTTTGTCTATATCAGCTTTAAATGCCCACAGTTTCCAACTATCAAAATCTATATCAAAGTTTAGGTGTACAAATCTATTTGCTAAAGGTGTAGGCATACGATATGTTACCCCTCTATCATTTTCATAGTTTCCTGCTGCAATTATAGAATAGTTATTAGGAAGTGTATATTCACCTATTTTTCTATCAAGTATTAGCTGATATGCAGCTGCTTGAATTGTTGGTGGTGCAGAATTTATCTCATCTAAAAAAAGTATTCCATACTCTTGACTGTCTTGATTAGGTAAAAACTCAGGTTTTGCCCAAACTGCTTTTTTTTCATCACTCTTTTTGTCATGATGAAAAAAAGGGATACCTCTTAAATCAGTAGGATCAAGAAGTGAAAGACGAAGATCAATAAACTTCATATCTTTTTCTTGTGCTATTTGTGACACAAGTGACGATTTACCAACACCTGGACTTCCCCAAATAAATGTTGGTATCTGTGACTCAATTAACGGTATAAGTGCTTCTCTTAATTCTATTGCTATCATTTTGTATAATTCCTAAGTTTGTTCTTGAAAATTCTTTGTATGTTTCATTGTTTGATACATAAGTAGTATATCTAGTGTCCACTTGTAACTGCATAAGTATATTTATGGCTGTATTGTTGTTTTGACTTAAATTTATATTTATATAATTATTGTTTTTATTGTATAGATTTGTTAAGATGTTTTTTGGTGTTGTATTGTTTAAACTCAATGTTATATCTATATCAAAATCATTCAGTTTTTCTAACTTTATAAAAGTATCATCATCTAAATTTTCATTGTGTGCTATTGTTATGTTAAATATTTTATCATTTTTACTTAAAAAAGATTTGATTTTATCTTTTGAACAATTTTTATTTTTAAGTAAATTTATATCTACACTATCTATATTTTTTTCAAATAATATATCAATTTGATCACTATTTAAAGATAAATTTGATGATAAATATATATATTCTATATCATTTAAATCACTTGATATTATTTTAGTAAAAGTATCACTACTTAGTTCTATATTTCTTAATAAAACAGTTTTAAGCTCTTTATCTTGCATAACTTTATCAACATTTTCTATCTCTATATTATTTGATACAATTAGATTATTTAGTATAGTTTTATTATCCATACTAAATAGCTTATCTTTTATAATTTTATTTATAGAAGTGTTTAGTGCTAAAAACTTTAATTCATCTATATTATTCTGTTTTAATATCTGTATCAATACTGCTTTTGGTGAATTTGGATTTAATGCAACCACCTCTTTTAAAGTTAAAGGTTGATTCTCTTTTGCATTTTTATCACTAATTTTAAAGTAGGGCATATTGTATATAATCTCAAGTAGTTTTGGGCTTGAAGTTTCAAGAGCCGTATAATATATACCAATTGGAGCATGTTGGATATTGTGATTAGTCTTGGTTAGACTACAAAATCTACTAGTGATATGCGTTGAGATATCACGATTGTCATCGTTGTCATATAATCCTACATTTTCCCAATCATAGTATTTTAATATTTTTACAAATATTTCATTTGTAAAGTATCTATTTTTTAGCAGATTCATAACTCTTTGTTTATCTTTAGAGATTTTTATTGCTATTAAAATAGAATCTATATCTAGGTTGGAACTAAATTCTTTTTCTATATCTTCTATAGTTATAACTTCTACACCATCTTTAGATAAAGTATAAAATTTATCTTCAAGATATACAGGTGTCATATATCCCTGAATTATAATATTTGCATCATCTGTATTCTCAACAATTTGGGCATCGTTTTGTATAAAATACTTTATTAGTTCATCTTTCTCTATCTTCTCTCCACGACCAGAAAAATATATATTTTTATTTTTAAATTCAATCATATAAAATAATAACAAATCATATTTAAATAGATGTTAAGAAGATAACCTAGTCTGTTTTAATAAAATCTACTGACAAAAATATATTATTCAATTTAAAATTTATAAACATAAAATAAGTATAT
>JAYEIM010000437.1:0-5326 GCA_034660095.1 Campylobacterota bacterium
AAATGATAAAATGCCTATAGACTTTTTAGAGATAGAGCTTGATATATTTGATAAAGATTTTGTATTGTGTGTATCAAATGAAAATAGAGAGTTTGTAAATGAAGTGTATGAAAACTTTAAAGACTTTATGGATGTACAAGATTTGTCTATAAAAGATGGTAAGATTGGTAGGTTTGAGAAGTTTGAGAGAGTGTTTAAAATATAAAAGACAAAATATGGATATAAGAGATATTACAATATATAATTATTTCAATACCATTGAGAAGACCTAAAGAGAATTATAATGAATGAAAAAAATAAAATATACGAAATTGCTACTAGTCTTGACACAACAAGTAAAATAGTTATTGAAAAAGCTAAAGAGATAGGAATAAAATTAGCATCTCCTCAAAGCACAGTTTCACATGAAGAATTAAATAAAATCATTGAACACTTTAAAATAAAAAAACAATTAAGTAAAAATATAAATTCAAAAGAGATAGAATTTCGATCATTAATAGTTGAAATACACAGAGTAAATAAAGGTTGGCATAGTTTTGAAACATCTAATAGATTTTTAGAACAAAAAGATAACTATTTACAGTCTTATTATAGAAAAAAGAAAAATGGGTTACAGAAAGAATTAGAAAGCAACTTTACTGATATGATACATATACTTCCTGAAGATGAAACAGGATTTAAAAGTATTGTTATTAAAGAAGAATATCGGTTTGATGAGTATAAAGATGCTTGTCATAAAATATAAATTAAAATAAGGGTAAGAAGTGATTGAACAATTAGATATAGTTATAGGCTTAGTAATCGTCGTAGTTTGGGTATTTAGTATTGTTAATATAAAAAAATTAAATGATAAAAAGTTAAAAGATTATGAAAATAATATTGAAAAACATATTTTTGATGAATATAGCGAGCCTATATCGTCAGGACATACTCCAGGTATATTGATGAGTATAGGTATAATAGGAACTTTTATTTTAATATTTCTTGGGTTAAGTAGCATTCCAGATACACTAGATATAGCAAAAGTACTTGAAGTGATGAAGGAAAAAATAGCTCCTGCATTTTTAGTTTCAGCATTTGGTATTTTGATGTCTATTGTATATACTTTTTCTGAAAAATTGTTTATTTTAAATTCATATAAGAAAAAAATAGAATTTATTAAAAGTAATAATACTAAAACAAAAACATATGAAAGTATATCATCTGAACAACTTTATACTACAAAATTAATTTTAAATGCAACAGAAGCACAAACAAAAACTTTTCAATCTCTATCAAGTTTTTCTGATGGACTAAGTGATATGACTACAAGTATGTCTAAATTTGGTGAAATAGCAACAACTCTAGAAAAAACTTTAAATCCAGATGTACTAGGTAAAGTTATAGCAAAAGCTGTAAATGATGAGATGAGTCCTATTTTAGAAAACATACAAAGCATCAATGAAAATGTCAATAAAAATAGCAATGAGATAAAACAGTTCCTAGAAGTAGAATTGAAAAATGATATCATAGTACCTTTAAAAAACTCTGTAGATAGTAGTAGTGACTCTATGAAAAATATGGAAGTTGTTTTAAAAGAGACTAGTGAAGTTATGAATAAAACAAATAAAGGTTTTGATAAATTAAATGAAAGTTTAACTAAATTAGAGTCTTTACAAGAATCATTTGTAACAAAACTTGATGGGGTGCTAGACAAACAAAAAGAAGAATTTGAACAAACTACTCAAAAAATAAATGATACATATAATAATTTAACAGAATCAGTAAATAATCAAGCTGATAAATTTAATGAAAACTCACAAAAAATAACAAATGATTTCAATAATATTAGTACTAAAATGGAAGAGTTTTTCAACGGCTATAAAAAAGAGTATGAAGAGATGCTTTCAAGACAAAATGAAGCGATTGAAAAGACAAGCAATAAAGCAATTGAAGCATTAGACAGTTCAAAGAATATGATAGAAAATGCAGGGAGTGAAGCATCAAGAGTAATAACAAATGCTTCGGAACAAATAGGTAGTACCTTAGATGGTGTTGATGAGGCACTTGTTAAAACAAGTCAGACTGTACAAAAGGAATTGGAAGATTTTAGAGATAGCTATACAGAAAAAGTAAGCGAATTTTTAGGTAAACAAGTTGATGTATTAGAGGAAGTTATAGGAAAACAAACTGTAGAATTATCTGCTGTAGTAAGTAGTTTTAAAGATAATTTAAAAGAAGATGTTAATAATAGAAGAGGTTTAAATGCTGAGTTAGATAAGCTAATAAAACAAACAGATGGATTTGTTTCAGATACAAAATCTATGATAGCAGCAGGTTGGGACACACAACATCAACAACTTAAAAACTTTATGACAACAAATAAGTCAATGGAAGCTAACTTATCAAATCTAATTGATAATGCAACAGATATAAATAAAAATGGAAATAGCTTAACTGACAAGCTTATAGATACAACAGCAAATTTATCTAAACAATTCAATGATACTCAAAAAGAGATTTTAGAAAAATATCAAAATGAAGTAGATAAAAACTTAACAGATATTTTAGGTGCTATGATGAATATCATTGAGATATCTCATATGACAAAAGATGAGAAATAAAGTTAAATTATGATTTTTGTAAAAAAACAAAACAATGATACAAAAAATGAATTTTGGATAGGTTTTAGTGATCTTATGACAGGTTTGATGCTTGTATTCATAGTACTATCATTAACTTTTATGGCTATTGCAAAACAAAAAATAGATGAGATGCAGGAACAAAGAAAAAATATCATAGTAATACTATCAGAAAAGTTAGCTACAAATGATATAAAAGTTGAATATAATGCAGAAAAAGGGACAGTAACCATTGCTCAAGATATTTTGTTTGAGAGGAAAAAGCCTGACTTAAATCCAGAGGGTAAAAAATTTATACAATTATTTGCTAACATCCTAGATGAAAATATTTTAAATAATAAAAAATATAAAGAACTTATAAAGTATATACATATAGAAGGTTATGCAAGTAAGGAAGGTTCTTTACATACTAATTTTTATCTTTCTTTTGAGCGAGCAAAAAATGTATGGCTGTATATGACTAAAAAAGATATAAAAAACAGAACTACTATGAAGCATATGTTAAATATTGTTTCAAGAGGTGAAATAGATGCAAATCAAACTACGGTAGACCCTAATGATAGAAAAGTAATATTTAGATTTGAATTTTATGATACTTATGCAGAACTTTTTAAAGGTCTTTCAAAATAATGGATAGTATTCAAAGACTTAAGAGTATTGTAAATACAGATATACTATTTATTGAACCAAAAAATTTGAAAAAACTATCAATTAAGTTTGGAAGCAATAAAGACTATATTAATAAAAAAGGTTCTTTCGAGTTTCCACCAAAACCAATAGATCAAGTTGTAGAATTATTACTGGATAGACAATCTGAAAAGCTAAATTTCTTTGATATAGCAAGATTGCTCAATCAACTTGAACAAGATAAGTTATCAAATTTAGTTACAGACAAAAGTTTATTTGTACAGTCCTTAGATAAGTTATTTAAAGAAAAACCTAGATATATACAAAATCTAATTATAAAGATTGTCACAAAAATTTTCGTATATCATAATGCAAATAGTTTTTATGATTACCTTACAGATTATATGCTGTCAAAAGAATTTCAGTTCGTAAGAATGTGTATAAATAAAGACTTTAATTCTATTTATAAAGAGATAAATAATTTAAATCTAAAAGATATATTGGAATATTACAGCATAAGTAATATTTTAGTAGATTTACCTAAACAGTATCAAAGCTATCTTATCGATAAATTATCTCAAGATAGATTAACAGATGACAATATTGAGTGTTTTTATAATAATTTGCTAAACGATGATGAATTAGATGAGCTTTATCTTCAATTAGATAGATTATTATCTTTAATTGAAGATAAACAAAATGATAAATTTGTTGATCTTATAATAAATAAAAAACTTGGAGATATCGAAAGTAATAATTCAAAATGGCAATTACTATTAATTCCTAATGAATTACAAGAAAGATACAAAAGACTAAAAGGATTATTTGAATTTCAAAGATTTGAGAAAATTGCAAAATATCTAGCTGATTATTCTAAATCAATTCACGGAACAGGTGATGAAACAAGATTACGAAGTCGAAGTATCTTTTGGTCTAATTATAATGAAAAATTTTCTTCTGTTAGAATGTGGGTAAGTCAAAATGATTATAATGATATGGAATTTGCTGGACATATCAATCTAAGTGGTGTCAAAATATTAAGTGATACAAACAATAAAGCTTGTATGCTTGAATTTAAAGATAGTAATGTTTTATTTATTATTTTTTTTATTAGTGGTAAAGAAAAATCTCTAATACTAGAAGATGAATATATGGAAATCGCTAAAAAACTTTTAAATGAAAATATTTTTAGTAAAGATATATATAATAAAATATTAAATATTGCTAACTATGAACTTAATGAACGTATTTTTATTTGGCAAGGATGGGTAGATAAGTATTTAAGAAGTAAAGAAATTTATCCAAATGATTCAATTTATATAGGCAATAAAAAATTTAAAGCGGCTAAAAGAAATGATGATTATCCAGCAGAACTTGGATTAGAACATAGCAGGAATGAAGCACTTAAAAATAATATCAGAGAACGAGATTCTAAAAAACAACAATCTACTTATGAAAATACAATTAAACCATTAAAGTCAAGCTATAAGGCTAAAAAAATAGTTATAAATGAAAACAACTTTCATAATACAGATATAATTGCAATTGCAGAAGAAATAGACACTTGGATAATTAAAAAAATAAGTGTTCAACATAAATTAGATTTAAGATATGATGCAAAAGCTTTTATACGTATACAAGATGAGTCTAAAAAAGTTGCAAAAGAACTTATTGAAGATAATAAATCATCAATAAATTTAGCATTCTTGACATACACAAACTCTGGACCAATACATTTTTCTATAGATGAAGTGGATTTTATTACATTTGGTATTGATAGTAGTAAATATGAAAAAAACAATCGAAAAAAATTAGTTAAAACTAATGTTAAAGATTTGCCTATCTTAGAAAATATTATATATGAAATATCTATAGAAAAGTTAACATCAAGCGAGATGCAGTTTTCATTTAATGATAGATATTTTTTAATAAGTAGACCAAAAAATGAAAGTTGGATAAACCAAGATATTAAAGTTGGAATGACTTGTAAAATAGAAAAATATTCATCTAAACTAATTCTTAAAGAGATTTTGAATCAATCAGATACTAACAAAAATTCATCATGGGTAAAAAACATG
>JAYEIM010000438.1:0-5326 GCA_034660095.1 Campylobacterota bacterium
TATAGCATGGGAGGAGTCTCTTAAGTTGGCGTTTGATATCTGCTTATTAAGCATTTACTTCATGGTTTATCTTAAGGAAGATACTATAGAGTACGAGGATGATATTTATGATATCTTTTGATTAGTTGCTGACACGAGCATTTTTCACACTCTTTTTATATACCATTTAACCTATTATTGAATCTATCAATGCCCTAATACATTAAAACTATATATTGAATACTCTATATATGTTATAATATACTTAATTAACGCATTGGAGTAAATATGTTATTCAAGTATGGTAAAGCCGTAGAAGGAAAATACTTCTATGATAGATTAATAATGCAAAAAGAGATAGAGTCCTACATTAAACTAGAGCAACCCTTTATGATTAAAGCACCTAGAAGATTTGGTAAAACGTCTTTAATTAAACATGCGATGAGTAAACTAAACAAAGAGTATCTCTATATAGACTTTAGAAAAACTCCAAGAGTTGAAGTAGTGAATGAAAAGGTTGCTGATTATCTCTATTCGAACATGGGCATCTCTGGAGCTATTAATCAACTCAAAGAAAACGCCGTCTCTTTTCTTATATCCAATAAAACAACCATTAATATTAAAACTCCCCTACTAGAAACAGCGACTGAGTTGTTTAGTAATCAAAAGATTGTTCAAGAAGAAAAACTTATGCAATATCTTGATATGCTAAATGAGCTGGGTGAAGAGAGTGATCAAGTCTTTTATGTAGTTTTAGATGAGTTTCAAGATGTTAAGAAGATTTCTTCTTCTGATTACGATATTCTAGAAATGCTAAGAGGCACTCTGCAACATCACCAAAACATTTGCTACGTATTTGCTGGATCTAACATGACAATGATGACCCAAATATTTGAAAATACAAACTCTGGGTTTTTCAATTCATGTAGAAAACTCAAGCTATTCCCTTTTGAAATAGATGTTCTTCACATAGAGCTTCTTAAAGCCTTCAAGTCCATAAAGGTAGTGTTTGAGGACGATAACGACTTAAAGGTTATTCTAAAGCGCTTAAATGGACATCCAGCTAACACAATGATGGTGATGCAAAACATTGAAATCCAAAGTATGCAAAAAGATTTGCAATTAATTACTAGCAAAGAGATAGAGACTGCCTACACAAGAGCTTTTGAAGAACTGAGTGATTTAATCAGTGAGTATTTAAAAGAGATTAAATCAAAAGATCACTTACATGATGTCATCTATAGAACGGTTAGAAATCAAAGACAAGTTCTCTCTCCAGGCTCTTTGTTACAAAAAAGAAACTTACTTGTTAAAATGGGCTATATAAATAAAACAGAGAGAGGTGAATATGAAGTTATAGACGGGTTTTTAAAAGAGGAGCTACTTAGTGAATAAGCTTTTTATGTAAAGAAAAAGCTTATTCTTTACCCAAGATAGTGAGAAGTAATTTTAGATCTTTTATGCCCCATCTCCTTACTAACAATTAAACGTGCCTCTTCAAAAGTAATAGTAGCATCCAAAGCTAGTTCTGCCATTCTTCGTTGTGCATAACTATATCTTAAACCATGAGTACCTGTCCACTTCTCATTAGCCATTTCTACTGCATTTTTAAAATCTTTATAGTAATCTTTATACTCGATTTTTAAACCTATTTTTCCATTTTTACAGGCATGTAAAACTCGTGTTTTTAATTTATTATATATCTCATTAGATACTTTAACTAAAATTTTATTTCCACCTTTTATTTTGACTTCAATCATATTGTTTGACTTAAATTGTTCAGGTTTAAATTTTAAACCCTCGGCTACCCTAACACCAGCTTCAACTTGTAACTTAGCAACAAGTTTATTGTCCTCATTTTCAAAATTAGAAATGATACTAGCAGTGTTTTTATAGGCTCTATTTTGATATAAACTTTTTTTTGTTTTTTCCTTTTTTAATTGTGTTAGTTTTTGAAGACCAAACTCATCAAATGCACTATATTTTTTCCCTTTATGGCGAGCAATGTTTTGAAGTCCTAAAAATATTTTTTGCATGTGTCCAATGTAAGTTGAAATTGTTCTAAACTTTAAACCTTGCTCTATTTTTTCTTCAATAAATTTATAAATAATTTCATTATTAATTTTCTCAATGTCTCGTATTGTATAATTCTCATATGCAAAACTTGCTAATTGTAAAGCAGTATTTTTGACATCATTTTGATATTTGTATGAATGTATTAATGGACTAACTTGGTGTCCATTTTGTCCAAAAATATCACTAGATGTTCGCCAATCTTTTTTACTTCTACCGATCCCGTTAAGACTTTTAATTAAATAAAATACTTGAGATTTAAAACTACCTTTCATCATATATCCATGTCTTGTTAAGTTATAAATTGATCATTATTTCGGCTATCAATTATGTATAAATTAAATTATAAAACCTTGTCTAATTAATATTTATAGAGCTAAATTGTTTTTAATCAACAACCCCAAGGCAAGCCTTTTAGCTAAACGCTAAAACTTTTATTCGCAAGCTAAAAAGTAGGGGTATATCGAACAGTTATTATCTATTATGCGACCCAAGGGTCGGGGAATTATACCCTGTGAGATTAAAACGACTTATCAAACAGACTCTTGATTTTGTAAAATCTTCAAAAATTATCAAAGCTGAGTAAAAAGAAGCTTCAATCTCACCTCTATTTTTGCTCTAACGTTTTTTGTTAATTTCCTATATATCACTCCCATTTTAAATATTAAATGAGCAAAACATAACTGTTTAAAGTACAGTTAAACCTCCAAGAATAAACCTCTAAAGTTGCTTAAAGTGCATCTCTCAAACTTCAGAATCTATTGATTCCTAATTCTGCTCGTAGTGCAAAACTAAAACTATTAACTAAGGTTAAGTTGGCATTATATTATAGGAGGCATGCTTTGTCAAGTTTTTTTCAAGAAATTTTCAATTATATCCCTTAAATAAGGGAATTATAAGACTTATATCAGTAAAATATTTTACAATTTAATTTTACAGGTTTTTATGCAGATTATAGATGATTTTTTTAAGCAATTTTCCAAAGAAAACACGAAAGAAGAAAATAAAAAAATTCTTTTTGATTTTTTGAAATCATATGAGATTCAACGGTCGCTTGATTTATCCCAAATTGCTGCTTTTACAAATTCAATAAAAACACCTACTTCAATATTAAATCATAAACAAAAAATTAAAATTCATCAGATGAATGAAATTAAAAAAATTGAACAAAAAAAGAAAAGGTCTAAAAAATATATGTTATTAACAAAATACAAGTCTGATGTCATCAGTCTAAAAAATGAAAATATAAGTTATGAAAAAATTGCGAAAGCTCTTATCGTTAAATACAATATTATCAAAAAGTTGCAACCATCCAGGCAAAACATTTTTAATTTTTGCAAGGAGCACAACATTGATTAAACTCATATTTATTTTGTTATCATTTTTTTTTACTTCATGCAGTACAGATTATTTGAAAGAGCATAATCTTTCAAATAAACGTATGAACGAATTAGATTTAAACTTGACTGATAATGATAAAAGATATATATTAAAAAAAATATTTGTTGATGATCAATTAAAACTAAACTCATATTTCACTAAAGAGTATTTAATAAATTTCAGTAATTCCCATTACAAAATTGATGAGATCTATTCTGACAATGATATTAATGACTTCTTTACTAAACACAGTAATAACTATGATGAAAACATGTCAAAATTTCTTATTTATAAACTTCAAAATTATAAATTCTACATTTATTTGTATGAACAGTTTCCATATTTCTTTATTGCTATTTTTACAATTTTTTCACTTCTTCTGATAGTAATTGTTTATATATTATACTTACGTATTCATCTTCAAAATAATATGGTCTATAGTGCAAAAGTTAGAAATGAAAATGATAGAAATCATTTACAATCTTTTGAAATAGAACTAGAACAGAAAGACGATTTGTTGAAAAGAAAAGAATATAATATAAATGCAAAAAATCAGATGTTAGAAAATTATCCAGACCTAGTAAAAGACTATGATCATCTTGTAAATTCGATTGAACAAAAAAGTAATGCACTGAATAATTTACAAGAAAGATTTGATAGTTTATATCATCGTAAAATTAATGAAATTGAAAATTATTACAGAGAAAATTATCTAGAAAAGACAACCGAGTTTGAGGAATTCTGTCTACAAAAATATAACATCCAAAAAAATCTATCCAATGAACAAATCGAACTCAAAAAAATACTCAAGTCATTATTAAAAAATATGCAGCATATTATTGATAATCCAACTAATAATGATCAAATTAATAAACTGTTTAAAAAAGCTGATAAACTCATCAATTATTTTGATAGTATCGAATAATGTATCTTATGACAACACCTAATCAAAAAAAGCACTAAAAATAGTTGTTGAAAAAAATGGGAAAATTTACATGATGAACTATATCTAGCAAAATTTTAAAATAATATCTGGTTCTTACCAAACTGCTCTGAATGGCTTACTTCAAAAAGATATTTTAGATAAAAATGCTAAAAAATATTACTTTCAAGATCCACTTTTTGAATACTGGATAAAATCTTTGTAAGAGTGTATGCACCTTATAAGAAATCTTTTATTCCCTATGAGTTGTCTTTTGGGAGAGTGCTGCTGCAAACGAATCCCTCTCTCGCTGTAGTAGTGCTAATCTACTGTTAATCTCAGTAATCTGTTTTTGAGACTCAACAACCTCAGTTTGATACTTAAAGAGATCTCTTTCAAGGTTTTTATAATGGCTATTGTCACTCTCCAGTCTTGATACGTCTTTAAATAGTGCGCCATTCTCTGCTGTGAATCTTACTACCTGCGTATTTAACTCTGCATACTCTAGGCGTAGTGCATCTAGTAACTCTCTGCTTTTATTGAGTTGTGCTTTTTCTATATCTCTTGTTGCTTCATCTACTGATAGACTCTTTACCTGCTCTCTAAGAAGTTTAGTCTCTTGTTGTGATTCTTGGAGTCTTATGTTTGCTGCATCTACTAAGGCTTGTGCTTGCTCTTTAGCTGCTTGGATTGTATTCTCTGAGAGTAGTCTTACTTCAGAGATCTCTTTTTCTAATCTCTTTTGAACTTCTATTGCAGTTTTTTCTGCCTCTTTAGCCTTCTCTATTTTACTTGATGCTTCTAGGGATATCTTTTCTATTTTTTCAGTAGCTTCTTTTTGCGCTCTTTCAATTTCTTGTTTAGACTCTAATTTAACTCTCTCACTCTCTTTGACCTCTTCTTCGAGCAATTCAACATATTCATCTATCTGCTCTTTTTGTCTTATGTTGATTTGAGTTAACTCTGCAGTGC
>JAYEIM010000439.1:0-5318 GCA_034660095.1 Campylobacterota bacterium
ATTCCATATCAAAATAATCTTTAGCAGCTGCACCACTTAAATAAACATCGGCATTACAATCTTTACAAATACCTAAAAGTTTTTCAGTTTGTCCATCTATAAGCTCAAATTCACTAGACCATCTTATCTTTGTAGTAATACCAAGTATTTTACAAATTGCAACTATAAATTTATAATTAATCTGACTTAGATATTCTTCATCACTATTTAAATATAACTCTTCAAATATATCTTTGTACTCTTTAAAATATGGTGCTTTTGAGTAGTTTTGTTTTATAGTAGTCCAATGTTTTTTACCCCAATCTTTATCAGATACTTTAGTATCACTAATTTTCTGAAAATATTTACCTTTTACTTCTACAGGAATAGAGAGCCATTTTAAGCCTTGAGGAGTTTGAATTTTATTTCTATTTCTCCAATCTCTTTTTGTGTATTGCATATCATCATATAATATAAACTCATCTATCATATTTATAAGGTCAAAGTAACCTTTCCATGGTATGTAGTTTGATTGCAATATTGCTATTTTTTTCATATTTTTACCTCTTCACTATCTATATCTAAAAGAGTACAAACTTTTTCAAATAACTCTAGAGCAAAATCAAGAACTACTTTTATCTCTTCTCTAGGAGGCATTTTTCTATCAAATGCAGGATATGATTCTTCTATGTGATATTCAGTAATTTGGTCAAGTAAAAACTTATGCTCTTCAAGATCGATATTTTTTTTAATTAATTCATAAATATCAATTAAATCATGTGTTTTTGGTATCTTTTTATTTTGATTTGCTAAGAAACTTTTTAATATTTTTTCAACGGCATAGTGTAACTCAACAGCAGTTACATCTGTATAATGATTTACATCATAAAATATTTTAGCACCACTTAAATTGTGCCAAGCTTTTGTCAACCACTCTTTAGCTGACTGCTTGTTCATACCATACCTTTCCATTTTGTAAAATATCTACTTTATAAAAATAATCTTCTCTTTTTTTTATATACTCCGTAGGAGCTGATAAAATATCAATTCCATTTGTTTTGTATTTTATTCTTAAATCCAACAATCTTCTTCTTGCTTCCCTTTGATAATCTCTTGTATCATCAATATCTAAGTCATCTTTTAATAAAAACAGATCTATATCACTATCTTCATTTGGAGTTCCATAAGCATAAGATCCAAAAAGTATAATCTTGTCAGGTTTCAAAGGGATAAGTTTTTCAATTATTAAAGGTTTTAATTTTTCTATATCTATCATAGTTCTAACTCCTTTGTTTCATATATTTTATCATAAACTAACCTATTGTTCCAACACAGCCAAACCAAAACCTGTTTTGCCATAATCATTTCCATTATAAAGCATATATCTTTTTCCTTTGTGGTCAAATACGAATGGATAACATATCATCTCACTATCCCATCCATCTTTACTTACATCTATACCAACTTCATTATCTTTTCTAACCCATTTCTTTCCATCGATCGACTCAGCATATTTAATTCTATATGTAGGTACTTCTTTTGTTCCTCTTGAAGAAAACCACATTTTATAAATTCCATTTTCTTTTATAACCCTAGGAACTGATATAGCATATTCATATTCATCTTTATAATCAATAGCAACAACACAATCTCTTTTCCAGTTTATACCATCCATAGACTCTGCATATTTAATATGATACTTATGAATAATTTTATTATTTTCTTCTTTCCATCCAGTACATGATAGATACCAGATTTTATATAATCCATCATCATTTATAACACAATTACTAGCAGTAAAATGTGGTTCTTCTTTTGTTCTATCTAATATAGCACCTTTAAATGCTTTTTGAAATGTTTTTCCATTATCATTACTTACTGCTAAGCCTATAGCATTTCTAAAAGGTACAGTTATTCCTAAATTCCATCCAATATAATATAAGTATTTTTTATTATCTTTATTTAATATGCAACTTCCCATAGTACCACTATCATCAAAAGTACCCAATTCTCCTTTTTCAAGTACAGGTTCTTTTGATATTTCTAATATACTTTGTGGTTGATTTATATCTATTATTGTATAACCTATAGAAGACTCATTATTATCATTTCTACAGCTGAAATAAATCTTAAATTTGTCATCATAAATATTTTCTGCAAAAGGCACAGAAGAATGAGAATTCATCCAATCATAATTTTTATTTACATTAAATATTAATCCTAATTTTTCCCATTTCATCTTGGTATCCCATATAAAATTGTATCAAACATATAATCACTATAGTGTCTTATATGAAATTTGTAATTATTTGTATAGCCTTTTACTATATTTATAATCTCAAATAAATCATTTGGTTTATGATAGATAGATATCGCCAGTTTTGGTAATTTTTTCTTAATGGTTCTTTCAGCACCTATAAGTGCTTCCTTCTCGGCCCCTTCAATATCCAACTTGATAAATGTTGCATCTGAAGCCATTTTATCTATCGTGTCTAGATCTATTTTTATATCTGACTTATCAACTATTCTACTTATTTCATCAGATGTTGATAAAAAATATTTTTGAGTTTCTATATTCCATAATCCAGTATTTTTAATAACTACATTTTTACTAGTATGAAATTTACTTTTAATCGTATTATAATTGTTCACATCAGGCTCAAAGCAATAAACTTTTTTTATATTAGTACATTTATTTAATAAAAATTCAGTGGTTTGTCCATCAAAACAACCACCATCAACAAATATCTCATTTTCATCATCAATCTGGACATCAAAGTACTGTTCTTCAAAATTATCCTTGATGGCTAAAAAAGCCGTTGCATCAAAAGTCAATCTAAATATTAAATGTTGCATCACAATGTTTTTTGAAAGATTGTCATTTAAATTATTTAGTGAATTTATTATTTGTTCATAATTATTTATTGTTTCTTCTAAAATATTATTGAAATATGGATACTCACTTTGAATATTAAAGTATTGTGAAATTTCAAAATAATTAAACATTTTAATATTATTCTTTAATGATAATTTATTAAAGAATCTATATGCATTAAATGAAAAAGTTAAATTTACGGCAATGTAGTCTTTGTATTCTGTTATTTCTGAGGTTTTTTTTACAGGAATATCTTTATAATAGTTTTCTTCAAATGTATCATCAAAAATTGCAATAATATTAAATATATTTTGATGATTTATAAACTCTTTTGCTATTGAATTTGCGCATCCATAGATTATAATATTATTATCAGTCAATAAGTCAAAATTAAAATTAAATTCATTATTGATATATTTTTTTACACCTTCTATTTTCAGTTTATTGAGCCTATTAGTTATAATAGTTTTTTTTGTCATAACTGATCCCTTTTGGTGATTCTTCATTATTTTTAATCAAGTCAGATCTTAGACTTAAAGGTATTATTAAATACCTTCCTTGTTTAACTTTCCAATCTGTTTCCTTGTTTTCATCTATTGGTTTGACACCATGTGATATGTGCGGATTAAAAACTATCATATCCCCAATTCTAAAATCATCGTCAACAAATATTTCTTCGTTTGTTTTTGGATCTCGAACAAACAAACCACCACTAATATAATCTTTACCCTTTTCCGATGCTTGAATAATAGTTTGCACTGGATTATAAATATTAACAGGGTCTGTATGTTCTTCCATATATCCCCCCCCAATAGGATAATGATGAACTATAACCCTTGAAACAAATCCATCAACTGGCTTGTTATGTAAGTAATCTAAACTATCAAAATTTGTAATTTGTCTTTTAAAATCAAATATGTCGATAAAGTAGTTTTTTATAGCTTCGCTTTCTTTTAAGTACAAATTATAATAAAATGTGTGTGCCTTTGTTTTAACATAAGATTTTTCATATTCATCATTAATTCTATGAAAATTTACACAGTTCTCATCAAGCGGCATCCATCTTTGTTCTTCATTTAAACCCCATTTTTCTATTCCTTCTCTTATAAGTTTTATTGTATCTCTGTCTATTACATTTTTTACCAAATAAATTACATTTGAATCAACATTTTTTTTAACTTCCGTAGCTTTGATTGCAAAAAAATCATTTTTACTTATTGTGACTATTTGTAGCATTTTATATCCCCCTCAATCTATTACTAGGAACTTTTGAAGCTCCTGTAGCTGTTGCCATATAAACTTTATTATCTTCTGTATCTCCTAAAATTAATGCTCCTGCCCCTATAACATTTGATTTACCTATTTTTATATGGTCTCTAAGTGTTGCATTTACACCGATAAATGTATTTTCTCCAACTTCAACCCCACCAGATACCACTACATGAGAAGCGATAAAACAATTTGCTTTTACTGTAGAGTGATGTCCTATGTGATTTCCACTCCATAAGATACAATTGTCTTCAATAGTTACAAAAGGCTGTATTGTATTATCTTCAAATATAAAACAATTTTCACCTACTTTAGCATTTGATGCGACTGTTGATTTTGGATGGATGTAAGATATAAAGCTATATCCTTTTTCTTTTGCTTCATTAAATTTTTGTTCTCTTAATTTATTTACTTTTGTATAACTAAGAGGTATAAACATTTTATATTCACTTGAAGAATATTTTTCTTCTATATCTTCAAAGGCTACAATTGGTAAATCAAAAAAAGTATCTTCTTTTATATACTCTTTATCCATTGTAAATGCAACAACTTCATAATTTCTATCTTCAGATAAATACAAATGTGAAATTTGTGGAATATCTCCTATTCCAAATATAATAACTTTTTCCATAATCAATCCTCTCTAACTAAAATGGTAAATTCATATAAATCATAATCATGATTTAAACTAATATTTTTTGAAAAATTACGCTTGCAATAATCAAAGAAAAACAGAGGGTCTGCATAATATAAATCATCTCTCATATACTCTTTATCAGAATACTTCGTAAGCATATTAAAGGAAAAGCCTTTTGTTGATTTTGTATTCATTTGCTCTAAAGTTTCAAGTATATATGACAACCATTCTGCTTCATTGTGTTCCATCTTCACACTAAAAATTCCACTTGCTATTGAATAATCAGCTTTTTCAATATTTTCCAAATTATCTACTTGCATAAATACCCCCCCCCTATTAGAATAAAGAGATTTTGCATTTTTTATCATCTCTTGTGATAAATCAAATCCATAATATTTGAAATTTAAAAATCTATTTTGTAAATATCCAAAATATTTTCCATACCCGCAACCTATATCATTTATAGAAAACTTTTCTTTATTTATAATTTTAGATAGTTGTTCAAATCTTATAAACTGACTCTCTTCACCATTCCAATCTGCACCTTTTGGTGTCGCT
>JAYEIM010000440.1:0-5218 GCA_034660095.1 Campylobacterota bacterium
AAGAGAGTTTTGGGGCTGGTTTATTTTTGATAATATCAGAAAATGATTCATCTAATTTTATCTCTACACCTTGAAGTGCTAGTTTTACTAAGTCTGGACGATAGAATTTTTTATAAAATGCATCTATACTTGCTACTTTAACTAAATCTGTTTTAATACTTATATGTTTAGCACCATTTTTTGAAGCATTAAAATAGCCTTGAGGTGTCATTACGACCCATTCATCATCATTAAAAACTGCCATTGTTAATATTTTTTTTTGTGACTTAATATCCCATAGTTTAATAACACCTTTCTCACTAGATGAAAAAAACATATTTTTTTTCTTCCAGTACAATAAGTAGTTTACATTTCCTTCATGACCGGTAAAGTATTTGGTATCATCATATCCTCCAGTTTTATAAGATTTAAAAGTTGATATAGTTTTTCCTTCTGCTTTTATTGTTGAGTACTTAACATCTTTTTCTTTTTTTATATCTATACTATTTCCAGCATAATCAATATTATTGTAATCTTCTATATCGTTAATTTTTTCAACAGAAAAGTTATCTAAATTCCAAATATAATACTTATCCAAATCAAAGTTATATGATATAAATTTATTAGATTGAATCGTATTTTTATTATCTAAACTATTCCAATCAGTATAGTTCCGTTTATATTTAGTAAATCTCGATAGCCTTGGATTTGCAATGCTTACTCCAAATTTACCTAAAAATTCACCAGTTTTAATATCCCATTTTTTGATAGTTTTATAACTACTACTAACCAAATATTTATTATCATTTGAAATTGCAAATGAGTGAATACCGAGCTTATGGGCTTTGAAACTATGTTTTAGTTTTTTTGTATTAGTATCCCATATATTTATTATATTATCACTACCTCCTGAAATAATATACTGTTTAGATTCAATTATAATTTGATGTTTAATATTTTTATCAAAATTTTCATACTTATCCATTATTGAAGCATTTTGAATATACTTGTTAGAGATAAAATAACCTTTTTTAAAATATTTCTCAAGTTCATATAAACTTTTATCTTCTTTTATCTTTTTTCTTAACTCAAAATCCCATAAAATCCAAATCCCATCTCTCTCTTTTGAAATCATATACTTATCATCTTTACTTATATACATTTTTATAACTGTATTAGAATGACCTGTTTGCAAGAAAGGTTTTAACTTGAATTTTTTTCTCTCTTTTTTAAGTTCCTCTTCTTTTTTCTTTTGTTCTCTTTTCTGTTCTTCTATTCTATGCTTCATATCTTCATTTAATTTTATAACAACATGCATTACTCCATTCTTATCAATATATGTATGTACAATATTAGTATAATTTAGCTTTTGAGTTTGATTTTGTATAAATTGTATTCTTGCCTCTAATATTGCTTGTTCATATTTTATATAAAAGTTTTGACTTTCCATTAAATCTACTGTTCCTATTTTATAATCACTTCTCATCATATATTTTGAAAAATACATTGGCAACTGACTACCATGTTGCGTATTATTTTTTATTGTAAATTTTGTATTAGATCCATATTCTTGAGTATTAAAAAGTTGTTTATAAAAAAATTTACCATTCTCACTTTTGGTCAAAATTTTAGCTACATCTTTACTATTTGATTTGGCATATACTATTTTCGTACTTAAAAGTATAAAATAATTCCCATCTTTTGATAAAAATTCTTTCTCTTTCTTAGTTTTAATGTCATATAGTTTAGTAAGTTGTGTAGTATTTTTTGTCATACCTAATTTATTATTAACTTTATAATATCTACCTTTGTATGTAATACTTAAATTATAGCTTTTCATCAATTCTAAATAAGCTCGATAATATGCAATCTCTTTTAACTCTTTTTTACTGACAGTTTTGTTATCTTTAAATACTGAATATACTGAACCATGTTGAAATTTCTTATAGATTTTATTTCTAACTATAGCGTCATCACTATTTATTTTTGTTTGAATACTACCTATCGCATATACTTTATTTTTATCCTGAGGTATATTAAATACCCAATCAGGATAGTCTGAATATTTATTTAACCCATTCGCAACCAACCCCTGCCATATAAATCCAACTATAAAAACTATTCTAACTAAACTTTTAAACATATCTCTACTTCCCTATCTCAAAATTAAATCCACTTTTTTGAAACAGTGGTGTTTGTATAAAATTAATAGTATCTGCATATTTTGGTACTTGGTTCTCTACATAGCTACCTAGTTGTGATACTGTTACTTTATCATTGTTCTTTTTTAGTTTTTTAAACCCTTCAAGAAGTGTATAAGTAAAAAGTCCATGCCCTTTGTACCCTTCTATAGCTTCCTCTTTACTACTACTTCCAGATAATAGTGTTAGTCCTGTTCTTGCTAATTTTTCCAATGCTGGATTTGCTAAGTCTGTAAGCATATCTTTTGTAGCATCTCCACTAAAGCATGTATCAAATAGTATTAGTTTATTTGTAGCATTTATACTACCTAGTAAAAAAGTAAGTTCATCTTTATTTAAAGTGTTTTCTAAACTTTCACCTTTGAAGTTTGATGTGATAAGATGGTATTTTCCACTATCTTCATCTATATATCCATGACTAGATACATAAAATACAAAAGTGTCATTTGGGTTTGCTTTTAGTTTTTTTAGTATCTTTTTGATATGCATTTTAGATGTTAAGCTTTTGGTATCTAGTAAAGTCACTTTAACATCATCAAATAGATCTGAAGCGGAACTTTTTAAAAGATTTGCAAATGTAGTAGCATCTTTTTTTGCATAGTTTAGATTTAAACTGCTTTGTTCAAACTTATCTATCCCTATAACTACTGCATGTAAAGTTTTTTTAGTGTCAAAATCTTTTGCTTGGGATGTCACAGTATAAGACTCTATAGATGACCTTGCTGTTCCATTTTTGTTATAAACTTCAACAGTTATGTTATTTGTACCTGATTTCAAATAAATTTTATTTGATTTCTTAATTTTGTTCTTTGATCTATTTTTTCTTTTTAATAAAAATCCTTTTGTATGCTTATGAATATCAGATAATTTACCATTATTTAGTATTCGTATCTCACCTATACCACCACCTGAATCTTTAATATCTAAAGTTAAATATACATACTGTTTATCAGTAGTTTTTATCTTCTCATCTTTAGATATGTCAGCACTTACTTTTGTAATAGTTACTTTTGGTGGAGGGGTATTTTTTATGATACTTTTTATTGTATCTTTTTGTGTTATTGCTTTACCCTCTAATGCTTTTTTTAGTAGGTCTGGACGGTAAAACTTATCGTGAAATGCATCTATTGAAAAAGTTTTTAATTTCTCTGTATCTACAAAATGTAAATATTTTTTATAGTCTGCACTCCCTTTAAGATACCCATTTGGTAAAATAGTAATACTAGAACAATATTTATTACGAAGCTCTGAGTATTCACCCTTTTCTAACTTTCCACTATATCCTATACGGCAACTCTCCGAGATATCTACATTATTGCCATTCTTTGACTTAATTTTAATACGTTTTTTATTTAAAAACGATATGTATTTATATTTTAAATTTAAATTTTTATCATAAAAATAATTCTTTTGTATAAATTGTTTGTCTATATCTTGTACTACAACTTTATTTTTATATAATGTAATTACATTTATACCATCTATATCTACACTCTTAGTATTATTATTTAATATATTTAAACTATTTAGTCTAGATGTAGTAGTAAACAAAATTTTATTAGATTTTTCAATATAAATTCCAGAAATAGCCATATCTAATATATTGAAATTTTTTGTATATATAAACTTCTTTTTTCTTAAATCATATATTTTAATATAGTTTTTTTCTCTTTTTTTATCAAAAATGGATAAAAGTAAAAAATTCTGATTATCTGATAGCCTGCAAAATATAATATTTTGAGTTTTAATTTTAATCTCTTCTATCTTATTAATTCTTTGCTTTTTACCTTGTTTATCATAATATTTGTCTTTTATTCTTATCAAAATCTTATTTTTAAATTTTTCTATAGAAATTTTTTTATTATCTTTTTTATAAGTTGAGTATACACCATAATAGTTTTTACCAAATTTATCATTATTGTGATAGGAGATTAATTCTAAATCTTTTATACCACTAAAACTTTTTATATTGTTCTTGAATATATTTGCAACATTGTTTGTTTTAATATCTATTTTCTTTATATTAAATTTATTATTTTTTTTATCAATAAAATATATTTCATTATTAAATAGATATGTATATATTGCATTATATTTATTACCTAATTCAAACGCAATATTTTCTTTTTTCTTTTTAATAAAGAAAATTCCACTAAAGTCTTTTTCAAATATGAATCCATATATATTATTATTAATATTTTTAGTACATATAATTTCTGAACTTTTGTTATGCAATACAAAAGTATAATCTTTCATTTTGCTTTTAATAAAGCCTTTTTCTTTGATATTATTATATGTTTTGATATATCCATATTTATCAAGAGATATCCCTCTAATATTTTTTGTTAAACTTATATTTTTCGACTTATTTACTTTTTTATTATAAATTATAATTTTACTTGGTTTGGGTTTATTATTTAAAGAGTACCTATATATCATAAAGACTATTTTCTCATTAAGAATGATAGATTTTTTTACTAGCTCATTATTTTCAAGTTTTATGTTAAGTTTAGTAGGTTTTTTATCTATATCTGAAAGTTTATAAACACCTCTATTGCTTCCAATATAAATAACATCATTATCTATATCGATACTGGTTGGTTTAAATTCTAGTGTTATAGATTTTAAAAGTTTATTTGTACTTTGTTCATAAACATATATATTATTACTAACGATATCAGATATTACTAATATTTTACTATTTGTTGCTATTCCTGTTGGTGTATTAGGCTTTATTTGTACCACAGGTTTTATTGTAGCAAATAAATTACCTACAATAAAAGCCAATATTAGTAGTATTTTTATACTTTTCATCGAGTTTTCCTTTTACAATACGATTCTAAAACATCTTTTACTTCATATTTTACTTGATTATTATGTATAGTTAGCACTTGAACACATCTGCTATTTGGATTACCAGTTATTGGTATGCTTTTATCTAGTTTATTGTTTTTATATAAACTAAGATTAACATTATGATCTATTTTACCTTTTGATGAATATTTGTGTATATATACTTTGTACTTTTTTGTTTTATC
>JAYEIM010000441.1:0-5206 GCA_034660095.1 Campylobacterota bacterium
GAGTATCTTGGTGAAGATGATATAGTAAGAATTGAAGATGATTTTAAGAGGGATGTTATATGAATATTAATAACTTTGCAAAAGAAGTATTTGAAATAGAATCAAAAGAGATAGCAAATCTATCAAACCTTTTAACAGAAGATTTTAAAAAAGCAATTCAATCAGTATTAAACTGTAAAGGTAAATTTATCATATCTGGTATGGGTAAGTCTGGGATAATAGGGAAAAAGATAGCTGCAACTTTAGCAAGTACTGGAACACCGAGTTTTTTCCTGCATCCTGGAGAAGCTTATCATGGTGATCTTGGGATGATAGAAAAAGAAGATATTTTACTTCTTATATCAAACTCTGGAGAAACAGATGAAGTTTTAAAGCTTATTCCTTTTTTAAAATCACAGGGGAATATCACTATTGGTATGAGTGGAAAACCATCTTCTACTTTAGGGATCAATACTGATTTTCATCTAAACATTGCTATACAAAAAGAAGCTTGTCCTTTATCATTAGCACCAATGTCTTCAACAACAGCTACATTAGTGATGGAAGATGCTATAGCTGTAGCTCTTATGAAACTAAGAGACTTCAAAGACAACGATTTTGCTAAGTTTCATCCAGGTGGTAGTTTAGGTCGAAGACTTTTGACAACAGTAGAATCAGTTATGAAAAAAGATGATCTTCCTATTTGTGAAGAAGATCTATCTATAAAAGATGTTATACATACTGTTACAGATGGAAAGTGCGGTTTAGTAGTAGTTCTAGAAGATGATAATATCCAAGGTATCATAACAGATGGTGATATAAGAAGAGCTATGGAAACTAATGAGGATAACTTTTTTTCATTAAAAGCAAATGATTTAATGTGCAAAAATCCAAAAACTATAAAATCAAATGAAAAGTTAGTTGTAGCTAGTGAAATGATGACAGAAAATAAGATAAATAGTTTAGTTGTAGTTGATATTGATAATAGTTTAGTTGGTGTTGTACAGATGTATGATTTAAATATATAAAGGAAAATAATGTTCAAAAATAAAAATATACTAATAACAGGTGGAACAGGTAGTTTTGGGAAGAAATATACAGAAATAATACTTTCTAAATATAAACCAAATAAAATTATAATTTATTCAAGAGATGAATTAAAACAATATGAAATGGGACAAATATTTAATGACCCTTGTATGAGATACTTTATAGGTGATGTTCGAGATGAAAAAAGACTTGAAGAAGCTATGCAAGATGTAGATTTCGTTATTCATGCAGCAGCCTTAAAGCATGTACCAGTTGCAGAATATAATCCAATGGAATGTATCAAAACAAATATAGATGGTGCACAAAATGTTATAAATGCAGCAATTAAGAATGAAGTAGAAAAAGTGATAGCTCTCTCAACTGATAAAGCATCTGGACCTATTAATCTATATGGTGCTACAAAACTAGCTAGCGATAAGCTTTTTGTTGCTGCTAACAATATAGTAGGTAAAAAGAAAACAAGATTTGCAGTTGTAAGATATGGAAATGTTGTTGGTTCAAGAGGTTCTGTTGTACCATTTTTCAAAAAGCTTATATCTGAAGGTGTATCATCGTTACCTATAACAGATACTGCTATGACTAGATTTCTTATTACTTTAGAAGATGGTGTGAATTTTGTACTAAATAACTTTGAAAGAATGCATGGAGGAGAGATATTTATACCAAAAATCCCATCTATGAAGATGACAGATTTAGCTACATCATTAGCTCCTAATTTACCTCAAAAAGTTATAGGTATAAGACCAGGTGAGAAGATGCATGAAGCAATGATAGAATCAAATGATTCTGTAATAGAATTTGATGACCATTATGTAATCACTCCTACTATTCAGTTTGCTCATGAAGTTAACTTTAAGCTAGATGCTTTAGGACAAAAAGGAAAAGATGTAGGTATAGGATTTGAGTACAATTCACTTAATAATACCCAATGGTTAACAAATGATGAGTTTTTAGATATGGTTGAAAGATCTTAATATGAACTTCATACCTTATGGTAAACAGCTGATTGATCAAAATGATATAGATACTGTAGTAGAAACTTTACAGTCAGATTATTTAACAACTGGACCAAAAGTAAAAGAGTTTGAAGATGCACTAGCTAACTATTGTGGTGCTAAATATGTTGTAGCTGTATCAAATGGTACGGCTGCTCTTCATTTATCTTCGTTATGTTTACTAAAAAAAGGTGATAAAGTATTAACTACACCAAACTCTTTTTTAGCTACATCAAATAGCATACTCTATGTAGGGGCAAAACCTATATTTGTAGACATTCAAAATGATGGGAATATAGATTTAGACTTATGTGAGAGAGAACTTAAAAAAGACTCTACGATAAAAGCCATTTATGCAGTTGCATTTAGTGGAAATATGCTAAATCAAGAGAAACTACAGTATCTAAGAAAGACTTACAACGTAACAATACTTGAAGACAATGCTCATGCTATAGGTGCTATATATGATGGTGTCAAGTCAGGATCTTGTACAAATAGTGATATAAATATATTTTCATTTCATCCAGTAAAACATCTTACAACAGCTGAGGGTGGAGCAATCACTACAAACTCAAAAGATATTTACGATAAACTTATTATGCTTCGTGGTCATGGTATGGTAAAAACTGAGGATATGAAGCCTTGGGAATATGAGATGCAAGATTTAGGATTTAACTATCGTATTACTGATGTACAATGTGCATTAGGTTTATCTCAACTTTCTAAATTAGATAATTTTATAAAAAGACGATTTGAGATAGCAAAAGCATATGATAAAGCTTTTTCAAAGTGTATAGTAAAACCACTTTATACTTTTGATAATAGTAAATCATCATATCATCTTTATGTAGTACAAGTTGATTTTAAAAAACTAAATATAACAAAAGAAGAATTATTTATAAAACTTAGAGAAAAGAATATAGGAATTCAACTTCATTATATACCAATAAATAAACAACCTTATTATAAAAGTCTAGGATATGGTGATGAATCAACGCCTATTATGAATAAGTATTATGAAGAATGCTTTTCACTTCCTATGTATCCTCTGCTAAGTGATGATGAACAGTCTTATGTTATTAAGATGCTATTTGAGGTACTAAAGTAGATATGTCAAATAGTAAAAAAGATGCAATAGCAATAATACCAGCACGAGGTGGAAGTAAGAGAATACCAAAAAAGAATATAAAAGATTTTTTTGGTAAGCCACTTATTGTATATAGTATTGAAGCTGCTCTTGCATCAAATCTTTTTGAAAAAGTTGTTGTGACTACGGATGATGAGGCTATAGCTAAAATTGCAAAAGAATACGGTGCAGATGTCCCTTTTCTTAGACCTAAAGAGCTGAGTGATGACTATAGTGGAACACAAGTTGTTGTTGATCATGCTATAGAGTATCTTGAATCTCAAGGGGAAAGTTATGACTATATTTGTACTATATATGCTACTGCTCCATTTTTGCAAAGTAAGTACTTAGCAAAAGGATATGAAGAACTAAAAGATAGTGATGCTATAAATGCTTTTAGTGCTACATCAATGCCATTTCCAATCCAAAGAACTTTTAAACTAGATATTGATGGAAGATGTGAGATGTTTACACCAGAACACTATATGACAAGAAGCCAAGACTTAGAAGAAGCGTATCAAGATGCAGGACAGTTTTACTGGACAAGTAGAACACGACAAGAGCAATCAAAAAACCAAGTAGTTTTTAGTGATATAAGTATCCCTGTCATTTTACCTAGACATCTAGTACAAGATATAGATACACCTGAAGATTGGATTAGAGCTGAATATATGTATCAAGCTTTAAATCAAGATATATATGATGAGTGGAACAGTGTAAAAAAGTTAATTCACAGTAAAGAAGAAACTTTATACTTCAGAGAAAGAGATATATATTTTATCTCTATTGGACAAAATATTGGTAGAGAAAGTTATGGGAAAAAGAAACTATTTTTAAGACCAGTTCTTGTATATAAAAAATTAAGTCATACATCTTTTATAGGTATCCCTTTAACATCAAAGTTCAAAGAGGGAAGTTATTATTTTTCTTTCAATTATATTCAAGACAAAATTAGTACAGCTATGTTTAACAATATAAGAGTATTTGATATAAAAAGAGCAGATTATAAAAGTGGTGTTATAAAATTAAGTGACTTTCACAAATTGAAAGCTAAACTGGATAAATTTATGGATATTACTCTCTCAAAGAGAGAGATTGAGCATGCTTCCAAAAGGAAGTTGCTAAAAAGTAAGATTATTATATCAAAAGAAGATAAAAATGTCAAATAAAACTAAAAATATACTATTTAGAGCCGATTCTTCATCTTTAATAGGTACCGGACATATTATGAGAGACTTAGTACTAGCTAAACAGTACCTAAAAGCAGATATTACTTTTGCGACACAAGAACTTGATGGACATATAAATCATAAGATAATAGAATTTGGATATGAACTAAAAAAGTTAAAGTCTAATGATATAAAAGAATTAGATAAACTTATTAAAAAACTAAGTATAGATATGATTGTAATAGATCATTATGGTATAGATTATTCTTTTGAAAAAAAATTAAAAGAAAAAAATCCTAATTTGATAATATTATGTCTAGATGATACTTATGAAAAACATCATTGTGATATACTTTTAAATCATAATATATATGCTAATACATCAAAATACAAAAATTTGGTACCAAAATATTGTGAACTAAGATGCGGAAGTCAATATACACTTCTAAGGGAGGAATTCTTAAAAGAGAAAGAAATAACAAGAAAGTTATCTAAAAATATAAATATATTTGTAGCTATGGGTGGAACTGATGTGGCAAATATAAATACAAAAGTACTAAAAGTTCTAGCAAAATTTAATAATATTGAAGTGAACATTGTCACAACAAATGCAAATGAAAATTTAGATACTTTAAAAAAATATATTAAAAATAAAGTTTGGATAAAATTGCACATTGACTCTACTAAAATTGCTAAGCTAATGGGAAAAAGTGATTTCTCTATAGTAACACCAAGTGTTACATTAAATGAATTGTTTTATCTTAAAAAACCGTTTATAGCAATCAAAGTAGCCAAAAACCAAGAAACAATGTATCAGTATATACAAAAGAAAAAGTTACCTGTATTAAATATATTTGACGAAAATATATTGTTAAAATATGTTAAGT
>JAYEIM010000442.1:0-3242 GCA_034660095.1 Campylobacterota bacterium
TTACAAACATTTACCCATGCAAATTTCATAGTTCCATCTTCAAGATCTCTATGAATTTTCATAATATGTTGATGACCTTTTGGATTTAATACACCAGCTGGAATATTCCAACCTTTTGCAGTAATAGCTCTATGTTTTTTAGATTTAACCATCATATCTGCTGGTAATCTATGTGCAAATGTCCCAACTTCTCTAGCAGTACCACAAGCAGATGGTTGACCTGTAAGTGAAAATGCACCAGAACCTGGAACAGCTTGTTTATTAAGTAAGAAGTGAACATTGTAAGATAATGTATTTACCCAAGTACCTCTTGTATGTTGATTCATACCCATAGTCCAAAAAGATACTACTTTTCTACCTTTTTCAATATATAAATCAGCCATTAATTTAAGTTTTCTTCCAAACTCAGCATCAGACTCATCAGGGTTACCTTTAGAAACAGAAGTTACATATTCAAGAGTATAAGGCTCTAAGAATTTTTTGTACTCTTCAAAAGATACATGCCAGTGTTTAAGACCAGCTGGTTTATTAACCATTTTATCACCAGCTTTATATCCGTAAGGTTTAAGAGCAGGAGCTTCATTTTCAGAAACAGTATGAACCATCTCTTCTTTGATAGTTTCCATCTCTTTAGCAGAATATTTACCTGCACTTCCATCAGCTCTTACAGGTGTAAGTGATTTTTCACCAGCTCTTCTCATACCATAACCCATATTTACAGGTGATGCACAGAAAACCATATGTTTATTTACAAAATCCCAATCAATTGATTCAGGGTTATTATAAACAATCTCTCTTGCAACATAGTTCCACATAGCTAAATCTGAATTTGGTGTAAAGATAATCTCTTCATCAGCTAAATCAGAAGTTCTGTGTCTATATGTTGAAAGATTAATAACTTTTACTCTATCAGGATCGCTAAGTTTTCTATCTGTAACTCTTGACCATAAAATAGGATGCATCTCTGCCATATTTGATCCCCAAGATATGATTGTATCAGTTAACTCAATATCATCATAACATCCAGAAGGCTCATCAATACCAAAAGTTTGGTAAAAACCAACAACAGCAGACGCCATACAATGTCTAGCATTTGGATCAATAGCATTTGATCTAAATCCACCTTTCATCATCTTTTGAGCGGCATAACCTTCCATAACAGTATATTGACCAGAAGCAAATACACCAACACCTTCAGGTCCTGAAGCTTTAAGTGCTTTTTTAATGTGAAATTCCATCTCATCAAATGCTCTTTCCCACGATACTGGTGTAAATCTACCTTTTTTATCAAATTTACCATCAGTCATTCTAAGTAATGGTTGCTTAAGTCTATCAGCCCCATACATAATCTTTGCATTGAAGTAACCTTTAATACAGTTAAGACCTCTATTAACAGGTGCTGCAGGATCACCTTTAACCGCAACTATTCTTCCATTTTTAGTAGCCATCATAATACCACAACCAGTACCACAAAATCTACATGCTGCCTTATCCCATCTCCAATTACTTTGTGCTTCATTTGAAGCTGCTTGCATCTCTGATGGAACACTCATACCAACCGCTGCTGCTGCAGAAGCGGCTGCTGAACTTTTTAAGAAATCTCTTCTTGAAAGTGCCATAAAATCTCCTTATGTTTATATGTGTATTTTTATTTTAAAACAAAATACGATTTGTATTTAGAATACAACAGAAAAGTATATGATTTTATTGAAAAAAATTCCTTGACCTTAGTCAAATAAATTATAGTTTTAGATTAATAAATTTTTAATATTTATCGACAACTAATCAATAATGAATCAAGCTGTTGTTTTAAATCTGCTAATTTCTTTGTAGTTTTTAATAAGTCTTCACTAGATTGAATTGCTATATCTTCACTTTTACTAATTTGAGATGATAAATCTGTCGTATCTTGCATCTCATCAATTATTTTATCAAATTCATCTGTTATCTCTTCAAGTTTTTCAGATGCTAATTGTGACTTTTCTACTGCTTCTGCAGAATATTCCATAGCATCATTAATTTTACAAATAAAGCTATTTAAAGTATCTGTCGCCTCTACAATTTCACTTTCTGCATCAATTGTAATAATCTCTAGTGGTTTATTTTCTACTTGTGCTTCTATAATTGTTTTTGAATATTTTAAAAATTCTTCTGCATGTGCTTCTATAATTCTTAATTGTAAAATTGAATAAATGATTAAAATAAAAAGGATAAAGGCACCTCCATATTGAAAGTTTTTTATAGATTGAGTTTTAAATTCACTGTGATTTGTATATAATGTTACAAGATAATCTACCTCTGTTAAAAGATGATTATTTGAACTATAAATTGCTGCCACCTTACTTTTTAAAAGTTTTTCACTTGTATCGTTTCGTAACACTAAAAGTTTTTTAAACTCTTGAACATTTTTGTTAAAACTATTCCATAATATAAGTATTTTAGAGATTTGTTGTGCTATTTTATCTGTTGGAGCTGATTGAATTCCTCTTAATTCATTTCCATCTTTCAGTGAGTTTAAACTATAAATAAACTCCTCTACTGCATTATCTAGTTCATTAAAATTTGATACATTACTTTGGTATAGATAAAAAATATTTTTTGAAATTTTTTGAGTAAGCATTCTCTCTTTACCTGCAATATTAATAATAAGTGCATCTTTTACATTTTTTTGATTTAAATAGATAGTAAGTCCAATAAGAGCTAACATTAACAAAACCAAACTTGCACCTATAATTTTTATTTTTGTACTAATTTTACTTGTTTTTTGTGTCATAATCCTACCCCTTGAAATGATGATACTAATTGTGCTTCATTTACAATAATATAATTTTTATTTTCTACAGCTATTACATTTTCTCTTGTCAATCTTTTTAAAACTCTTGATAATGTTTCTGGTTGAATATGCAACATAAATGCTATCTCTGTTTTTTTCAAAGAATTAAATATTTTTAAATCTTTATCTAGCATAAAAGCAACTTTTGCTGTTGCATCAAATACTAATTCTCTATTTAAAATACACTGTAATTGGTGTGATTTATTTAAAATTTCTGTTATAAACTGTGAAGCTAAAATACCACTATCTAAAAAATATTCTTTGAACTTTGCAAAGTTTATTGAAATAATCTCACCATCTTCTACAAATGCTGCATTTGAAAAACAATATATTGTTTCACTATCTATTGAAGTTAATTCTGAAATCATATTGTTTTTGTATATATAATATAAAAATACTTCATTGTTAA
>JAYEIM010000442.1:3342-5153 GCA_034660095.1 Campylobacterota bacterium
TTAAATTTATCTATTTTATATATCTTTACTAGTCCACTAACTAGAAATTGTAAAGAATAATCAATATCGCTTTCAAAATGGATAATTGTATTTTTTGTAAAACTTCTAACCATAGATATAGTTGAAAGATACTTTTTTTGTTCCCCATTTAAAGAACTAAAAAAACTTATAGAACCAATAACACTTTGAACACTCAATCAATACCCTTAATTAATAAAATCTAAGCCATTTTATACTATGCTTATATAAAATTAAATTAAATAACTAAAAGAATTTGGAAATATTATGAATAAAAAAGCAATTTGCATATTAAGTGGTGGTATGGATTCAACATTGGCGTCTTATATTGCAAAAAAAGATGGGTACGAAATAGTTGCAGTACACTATAACTATGGTCAAAGAACTGAACATAAAGAGCTTGAAGCTTTTAGAAATATTTGTATTGAGTTAAATATAAAAGAAAAATATGAGATTAATATACCATTTTTTACACAAATTGGTGCTTCTGCTTTAACTGATACCTCTATAGATATACCAACTGATGGCATAGAAGATGGAGTGCCTATCACCTATGTACCTTTTAGAAATGGAATTTTTCTTAGTATTGCTACAGCAATTGCAGAAAAACACAAGGCTGAGGCTTTATTTATAGGTGTAGTTCAAGAAGATAGTAGTGGATATCCAGACTGTACCGATACATTTATAAATAAGATGCAAAGTGCTATGAATCAAGGTACAAAAGATGAAACAAAATTAGATATAAAAACACCTTTAGTTCATATGACAAAAAAAGAGATAGTTAAAAAATCGATAGAACTAAATGTACCTTTACAACATACTTGGAGCTGTTATGCAAATGAAAATAAAGCTTGTGGAGTATGTGATAGCTGTAGACTAAGACTAAATGGCTTTAAACTTGCAGGTCAAAAAGATAAAATTGAATATGAAAAATAAGTTTAAACACTATTTTAAAGAGATTATATCTTTTATTGTAATCTTAACAATTTTAGCAAATATTGTTAGCTATTATAAATCACAAGATTTAAATAAAAATAAACTGCCAATAGATAATATCACTCTAAATAATAAACCAATCATGATCCATTTTTGGGCAACTTGGTGTCCTATTTGTAAAATTGAAGCACCAAATATTCAAACTATATCTAAACACTATGAAGTTTTAACAATAGCAGTAAAATCACAAAATATCAAAGATTATCTACAACAAAATAATTTAACTTTCAAAGTGATTGATGATATAGATGGTAGCTATGCAGATAAATTCAATATATCTGTATATCCAACTACTTTAATATACGACAAAGATAAAAATCTTATTTTTAGTGAGGTTGGCTACACCTCTACTTTTGGACTTTGGATCCGTTTATGGTGGTCCAACCTATAAGTAGTATAGATAATTTGAAACTCTTTATCCATAAACTCTTTTAAACTTTTAAATTCTACATAGTTATCCAAAGTTTTCAACATATTTTCACTTGTATATTTTAAATAAGTTTTATATACATTTTTACTTTGTTCAATTTTTCCTCTTTTAAAAAGCTCTAAAGATACAGCTGCATTAATGAAACCTTTTAAAACTAAACAATAATTTGTTTTTGTTTTTCTTATAGGGAACCATAACTCTTCAAGTATCTCATGTGCATCATAATATTCTGCATCTATTATTAACTGTTTAAATATATTTATCTCTTTCATGAGCAGAAGTATTGCAAATTTAAATTATATTCTAAATTAAAGTGATAAGTTAACTTAACCATTTAACTTCATTTGATACAATACGAAATAAAAAA
>JAYEIM010000443.1:0-5120 GCA_034660095.1 Campylobacterota bacterium
TATGTTTCCAGAGGGTGAACGCTACAAGGGTACGGGCATCACAAAGTTTCAAAGTGGTGCTGCAAAAATCGCAAAAGCAAACAAGTTAAAAATAATACCAGTAGTCATAACAGGCAACAATGAAAAAATCTTTGAAAATGCACCTTATAAAGAGAGAGTTATCATAGAAGTACACTTCGCTAAAGAAGTAAACTCTGAGACACTAGAAGAGGAGTACAACACTTTTTATAACTCGATAGAGAAGAGAGCTATATGAGTGCAATGACCTTAGGTGTAAACATAGACCATGTCGCAGTTTTACGTGAAGCAAGACAAGTAAATGATCCAGACATACTCCAAGCTCTCTATGTAGCTTGTGAGAGTGGAGCTGACCAGATAACTATACATCTGCGTGAAGATAGACGACATATCCAAGATAGTGACGTAAAAAACATCATGGTGTTTAGTAAGCTTCCTGTGAACCTAGAGTGTGCCATAGATAAGAAGATACTTAACATAGTTTGTGAGATGAAACCTCATCGAGCAACACTAGTACCTGAAAAACGCGAAGAGGTGACAACTGAGGGTGGGCTAGATGTCTTCACTTATGAAGATGAGATCCGTTATGCTATAGAGCAGCTTCATGACAGTATCATACCTGTTTCTCTTTTTGTAGATCCAAGTATAGAAGCTATGGAGAAGTCAAAAGAGTTAGGTGCTGAGATGGTAGAGCTTCACACTGGTCTTTTTGCAAACCTATTTGCTATGCTCAACTCAAACCTACCCCACTCAAATCACTCTGTAAAAGAGTTAGAGTTTCCTCGTTATGAACTCTCAAGTAGACTCGAAAAATCTCTTGAAGATATCAAAAGTGCCGCTTCACATGCTAAAGGCTTAGGACTTGAAGTAGCAGCTGGTCATGGTCTAAACTATCATAATGTCTATGAGATGATGAAAATAGAAGAGATAATAGAACTCAACATTGGTCAAAGCATCATAGCTAGAAGTGTTTTTACAGGTCTTAAAGATGCTGTTAAAGAGATGAAGAGGCTTACTACGAGGTAGACATATCTCAGAACTATCCTCTAAAACTTAAGCGATAGAATGTCCTTATAGTAAGATTACAACCAAATAATGCTTTATAGCAGGAAATAAGGATATTTTCTAATTAGCCTTAGTGATCAAAATATAAACAAGGCATCTAAGGTATTTTTAGTTTTTTATTACTACATTACTCTAATAAACAGTAAGGTTCATATTCCTACATAAACTTAATTTTAAAATTAAATAGAACTAAGCTATAATAAGACTTTAACAAATGGAGCTATATTTATGGAACTACCTGAAGAAGATAAAAAATTATTATTTGATTTAATTGAAGAAAAAAATATTTCTCAACCTCTCATAACAAAACTTGTAAGTCAAGCTATTGAAGTTAGATATCAAGATAAAGCCATAGGCTTTAAAGATGAAATATCTGACTTAATAAAAAAATATGCAAATGACAATAAGGGTAGTCTATGATACTTAAAAAAATATTTATTAAAAACTTTTTTGCTTTTTCAGGTGAAGTGGAAATAGATTTAGAGCCTAAAAACAATAAAAATATTATTCTAATTGGCGCAAGAAATGGTAGAGGTAAAACTTCTTTTTTAAGAATAATTAGAATTTTAATTCATGGATTAAAAGATAATAGCGATTTTACAAAACAAGATGCAAAATTAACTCCTAATGAATATGCACTTGGAAAAGGTAATAAGTGGGAAGGGATTTTTAACAAAAATATAAGGTCAAATTTTGCTTCTGTTAAAGGAACATTTAATTTAAATGGGAAAGAGTTAGTAATAAGCAGAGAATTTGAAAAAAGAGCAAATACTTTTAAGGAAGAAGTCACAATATATTACGATAAGAAAAAGCAGATAAATCCACAGGTATTTTTAGATAATGTACTACCTAAGAATTTTGCACAATTTTTCTTTTTTGATGGAGAGAAACTTGAACAGTTAATGAATACTCAAAGTCTTAATGTAAAAGACTCATTAGAAGTTTTATTAAATATAAAAACTTATGAGAAACTTATTAAAACCATTAATTCTGTAAAAAATGAATATAAAAAAGAAACTGAAAACACTCCAACAAGTGATGAAATAGAAAAACTTGAACACAATAGAAATAGTTTAATTAGTGATATAAGAATTAGCAAAAGTGATATTATAAATATTGAAAAAGAAATTAGAATTTTCAAAATTGATATTGAAGAAAAAAGTGATAGGTTAACTGATTTATTAGCAGATTATAAAGCAGATACTAAACCTTTAAAATCTGAAAAAGATCAAATTGATAAAGAACTAATTGAATTAAAAGAATATATAGCTAAAAAAATAAAAGGTATCGATTTTTTAGTTTTAATGACAGAAAGTATTTCACGAAATTATTTATCTAAACTTGAAGATGATAAAACAAACTATCAGCTAGATGAACAATTAAAAAACTTTAGTGATAATTTAAGAAATATGATTCGCAGAATTCAAGATAATTTATTTAAGATAGATGATTTGGAATATAATATTGAAAGTTATAAGGTTGATTTTTACAAAGATAGATTAGATGATCTAAGAAAAGAACAATATGAAGATTTCAGTAAAAGGATGAGAAGTAATAATCAAGAACAAATAATTCATTTTAATGAAGATGATAAAGATAGATTGAATAGTGTTTTTGAAGAAAAAGCGATAATGTATGAAAAGTTTAGTCATTTACAAAATATTGAAAAAAGACTAAAACAAATTAAAAGTAAACTTGAAAATGCAACAGAAAACGCAAGTGAAAACAATTCTTTGATAAATAGTTTAAAACTCGAAAAAAATGAACTGGAAAATAAAAAAACTGATAATGAGCAAAAGATAGGAGAACTAACTAAAGATATTGAATTAAAGACTGATGCAAAAACTTCATTAGATGTTAAAATTAAAAATTTAGAAAAAACATTAAATTTATCTCAACCAATTTTAAACTCAATTGACTTGAGTGATAATCTAATTGATTTCTTTCAAGAATTCAAATTAAAACTTTTACATAAAAAAATTGAAGATTTAGAAAACTCATTTAATGATTACCTTCATTCATTAGCTCATGATAAAGAATGGATTAAGATGGTAGAAATAAATGATAGATTTGAAATTAAATTATTCAATTACCTTGAAAGAGAGATGTCTATCAATTCTTTATCAGCAGGACAAAGACAAATTTTAGCAACTGCTTTAATCCAAGCATTAGGTACAGTATCAGAGGTTAAGTCTTTTATCTGTATAGATACACCCCTTGCAAGAATTGATTTAGAAAACAGAGAACAAATTATTACAAAATACTATCCAAAAGCTTCTAAGCAAGTAATAATTTTATCGACTAATAGTGAAATAGACCCATCAAAAAGTGAGTATAGATATATGAAAGATTATATATCAAAAGAATATACTATTACAACAGATAAATATTCTTCTTCATTCGAAGAGGGTTATTTCAATGAAATAAGTAGAGGCTAAAATGGGAATTAAAATAACAGCTAATATTCAAAAAAGAGAATTATTAAAACAATTTAATCAGTTAATATCAGAAAAATTTGAAGCTAGATTTTTTGATTTAATTACATGGAGAATAGCATTTATGCTATCTCTAAAAAATGGAATTTTAGAGCAAGACTTAAAAGACAGATATTCATCAGATGGAATAGGACATCAAAATATTTCACAAGATGTATCAAGTATTGCAGATGAAGATACTAAATTTATTTTTATAAACCTTTTATCAATTATGCATAGTAGGAAAATAGGGAAAAAAGAAGATTTCACAGAGATGTTAAAACTTCATTGCAGACATGGATTCGATATACTTCAAGATGAAATAGAAGATATTGGAATTAATGATAATATAATTGATTTCTTTATAAATCAACTTGAAATTCCTACAAATGAACATCCCCTAAATAATGATGAGAATATTAATCTTATTGATAAATTTAAAAAAGCACTTCGAGATATACAAGCACCATTAAAATTTATTGAAGAAAAATCTTTTGATAGGGTTAAAAAATTGTATTTTGATATAGAAGATTTAACTTATGCAACTACTAGTAAACTATATGGACAAAACCTAATAATTCAACTTGAAACAGCTACATCTTTACGAAATAAAATATATATTCAACAAACAAAGCAAGATAGAATGGTTAGTATAAATATCATTAATGAAAATCAACCTATTTATATATATGATTATGAAAATGAAATAAATAATAATGATTTATCATTCATTGTTGGAATGGACGATGAAGATAATATTGAGAAAGCTAATTTAATAGACTTGGTACATGTACTAGTAGCGGGAACAACGGGAAGTGGTAAAACAGTATTTTTACATTCTTTAATTTATCAACTTATGAAAAAAGATATTGAATTATATTTAATTGATGGTAAAAATGGTTTTGAATTTGGTAAATATGGACATAATGCTAATGTAGTTATTGATAATGAAGAAATTGTTCCCACAATTAATAGTATTATAGATAGTATGGAAGATAGATACTCCCAAAATATTATTGAACAATCAAAACCAATAATTGTAGTTGTTGATGAATTTGTTGATTTAATTATGCAAAAGAAAATTATAGAAGACTTATTCGTAAGGTTAGCACAAAAAGGAAGAGGTGCGAAAATACATTTAGTTTTAGCTACACAGCGACCAGATAGTAATATTTTAAAAGGTGTTTTGCGTTCAAATATACCTTCCCGAATTGCTTTTAAAGTTCAAAAATCAACAGAGAGTAAAATTATACTTGACGAAACTGGTGCAGAAGAACTGTTTGGAAAAGGTGATATGCTATTTTCAGATGGAAAAGAGATAAAAAGACTTCAAGGTTTTTTATCAGAATGAAGGAGATATTAAAATGCAAAGAAAACTAATAAGCTTCGATTGGGCAATAAAAAGAGTTTTACGAAGTAAAGCAAATTTTGAAATCTTAGAAGGTTTTTTATCTGAACTTTTAAAAGAGAATATCGCTATTTTAGAAGTTTTAGAATCTGAATCAAATCAAGATTTGAAAAATGACAAATTTAATCGCCTTGATATAAAAGTTAAAAATCAAA
>JAYEIM010000444.1:0-5120 GCA_034660095.1 Campylobacterota bacterium
GTAAAAAAACTCTCTCTAATAGTTCCTACCTTTGGCTCTAAACATAAAATATTAAAAAGCGTACTATTTGCTAAATATAGTTTATCTGGTTTTTGCATAGACTTAAATCTTTTTCCCTCATATACTACATGAGTAAGTAATTCTGCTTTATGTAGATATTCTATATACTTATAAAGTGTAACCTTAGAAGTTCCAACCTTTTGAGATAATTTTTTCACTTGCAGCAAGTGAAAGTGCAATAGTTTTAAAACTTTTTATTTTCATAATAAACTCCTTTTTCTGTATAACAGTTTACTATCTAAAATATTAATACATACTTAAAGTAATTATCACAAAAGAATATGGATGGAGTATTTTATCGAATAGTTAAATTAAATAATTTTGTTTGATTACCATCGACAGCAAATACAAACACTCCATCTATTTTGTCTAAATTTATTAACATCTTATAGTTACATTCTAAATAAGTTTTATTATCATCAGTATCTAAAAAAGCAAAATTATCTTTTATATTATCTATAGTTTCATCTCTTGTTTGATATTTATAATCATCTAAAAAATAATCAACTTGATCTTGACTTTTAAATTTTGGATATTTATCTAGTAATTCTAAAAAATCGTATGGATATGAGATATTGTCAACTATATCTTGTTCGCACTGTTCATTTAGGGGTGATGAACTATTTATATCGTTTAGATTGCATTGGGCTATATTATAATAATCCAATACAATATTTAACTTTATATTACCATAATCAAAAGGGATACTATTTGAAGTGATTTCTATTATTTCATCTATATTGTCACTATACTTTCTAATCAATGAGATAATTTCACTTTCAATATTTTTGGAACTTATCTGCACTTGGGTAAGTGTAGTTTCAAGTTTAGATTCATCTATGAACTTCTCATGCTCTTTTAAGTTTATTGAAATTAATGTAGAGATAGAAATTATAAAAAAAAGTGTTATAAGCAATACAACAGCTGATTTTCCTTTAGGTTTCATCTTAGCCTAAACTCATACTAAATATAGGCAACAACATAGCAACTACTATAAATCCAATAAGTCCACCAACAATAAGCATAAACATAGGCTCCAAAAGTGTTAAAAACAACCCTATTTTATCTTTGTTTTGAGTAGAATATAGTTCTGCTAGATTATCGAGTATTTCACTTAGTTGACTTGTCTCTTCACCTATTGCAACAGCTTGAATGAAAGCTATATCTATTTTATATATATCACTAGAATCAAGTATTTTAGATAGTTTTTCACCCTCTACAACCTTTTGACTAGCTGTACTGAAAAGATTTTTTATCACACTATTTTTTATGATATTGCTACCTAGTTTAAATGACTGAACAACTGGTACACCTGATTTTATCAAAATAGAATTCATATATGCAAAACGACTTAACTCTCCTATCTCAATCAAACTACCAATAAAAGGAATTTTTAATATAAAAGTATCAATTTTATATTTGAATTTTGGAAAATTTTTCATTGTATATAAGAATAAACTAATTAAAACAATAAAACCAATAATCATAATATGATAATAACTATTTACAAAATCTCCTGCACCTATAACAAACTGTGTAGCAGGTGGCAAGGCTTGATCATTTTGTTCAAATATAGCTGTAATCTTTGGAACTATAAAACTTAACATAAATCCAACCATTAAAAAAGATACAATTATGATAAAAAGAGGATAAGCCATAGCAGAACTAATTTGTTTAGTTAAAACATCTTGCTCTTTTAGATAATCAGCCAATTCTACTAAAACTGATTGTAATATCCCACCATCTTCACTTATTTTTACAGATTGAAGATAAAATTCTGGTAACTCTATAACTTTTTGCATATCTAAAGCGGTATAAAAATTTTTACCCTCATCAAGATATACAACTAAAGATGTAAAAAATGGATTTAATACTCTATCTTTTTTATATCTTTCATTTATAAGTTTTATCGCATTGAGCAAAGATATACCAGATTTTAAATAGATACTTAAATCTCTACTAATAGTTGATAACACAAGTGGTTTAATTTTGACTTTTCTTTTAAAAGAAAAATTTCTAAAAAAATTATAATTATCCTCTTCTAAAGTTGTATAAATTATTTTTTTTTGCTTAAGTTGAGCTTTTGCACCTTTTAAAGTATCTGATTCTATCTTCCCCTTAGTCTTTTTTCCATATTTATCAAAACCAATATATTTAAAAAGCATCTTTCACCTCTTCAATATTATTATTGAAATATTCTTCAATATCACTAAGATATTTTATAACTATTGGTTGTTTAAATATATCATTAAAAACCAACACTTTATCGTTTGTTTCAACAATCAATTCACTACATTTACTATTCTTTTTACAATTATATTCAAATACCACTTCAAATCTTTCTAGCTTTTCTAGCTCTAAATCAATAAAATCAATTTCACCCAACCTTGAATTGTATTTATAAACACTTGGTTTACTTTTAAATAAACCTTCTATTTTCTCTTCTTGCAATACACCATCTATAAAAATAAAACAGTCAAAAGTATCATCTACACACTTAATAATTATATTTTCATCATACTCTTGATTTAAAAGTATATCCTTTATGTTTAACAGTGAAACATCACTATTCTTTTTTGAATTATTATTAAAGCTATTTATAGCAAATAGATAAAAAATTGAGATTAAAATTATAGAAATAATAATCTCAAAAAGTGTAAATCCTTTTTTGATAATAACTACTTTAAATTATTCATTACACTTTGAGTAGTAAACATCATCGCCACCACTCTCTTTTTTATCTGCACCAAATGATATGATTTCAAAATTATCTTCATCATTTGTATAGATAAAATTATTTCCCCAGCTATCATGTGGTAGTTTATTGTCTTCAAAATATCTCTTTTCAACTAACAATTTCAATCCCTCTTCTGTAGCTGGATAAGCAGAATTATCTATTTTATACATTTTTAAAGCTTGTGATATACTTTTCATCTGCACACAAGTAATTTTTCTTTTTGCATCTTCACTTTTGCCAGTTAAACTTGGAAGTACAAATGAAGCTAGTAATCCTAATATAATTATAACAACCATCAGCTCCATTAGAGAGAATCCTTTTTTTAATTTTTTTTTGATATTAATCTTTTTTTTCATTTTTTACCTTAATCTTTTTAATTTTTTTTTATATACTTTGTATATTGATGATGGATTTGTTTCTAAAAAACCATCTTTTTGATATATTACTATATCACTATTTTCTACAGCAAAAGAGATATCAAAATTCCCTTTTGTTATATTTGCGGAAGTGGAATATAAACAGCCAAATTTTTTTATAAAATTTTGATGATTAGTATCTTTGTCTATAACTCTAAAACCTATATTATTTGGATAAATAAATGTTTTAGTTTTAGATCTTCTAACTCTCCTTCTGTATTGTTTTGGGACTCTTACAAATTGTTTCAATGTTTTAAAACTATCTACAACTTGTAAAGTTTTTTGTTTTTCATCTCGCTGCTTAATCAAAGATAGTTTTTTATCATCTGCTGATAAAAAACCAACAGTAGTATCAGTTTGAACTAAATAAACATCACTACTGTTCATAAATTTTAACTTATTGTAAAAATTCTTGGATAGATTTAGGTATTAAACCTGCTTTATCTTTTTGAGCTTCTATAGCTTGTACAGAAGCTAAAGCACCTGCTACTGTTGTAACATAAGGTACATTCATTCTTAAAACTGTTCTTCTTATTGACATACCATCCTCTTTGCTTGATTCTTCACCATCACTTGTATTTATAGCCATAACTATATCTTCATTTGTAAGGCTATCTACAATATTTGGTCGCCCTTCACTAACTTTTAATACTTTCTCACAAGGGATTCCAGCTTCACTAATAACAGTATAAGTACCACCAGTTGCAACAATATCAAAACCTAAGTTTTCAAGTCCCAATGCAATCTGCGGTGCAAATTCTTTATCTAAGTCTGCAAGTGATATAAATACTTTTCCACCATTTTCTGGCAAATGATTTTTAGCAGCACATTGAGCTTTTGCAAATGCTTTTCCAAAATCACTACTTATACCCATAACTTCGCCTGTAGATTTCATCTCAGGTCCCAATATAAGATCTGCACCACCTAGTTTATTAAATGGAAATACTGCTTCTTTAACTGCAACATGATTTTTTAATATTGGTAAAAATATATTTGGGGTAATTGGATTTGTAACATTTACAATTTTTTCATCTTTATCATAAGCTTTTAAAGCATCTCTTAAAGATTGTCCAAACATAACTCTAGTAGCTACTTTTGCCATTGGTATCCCTGTAGCTTTTGCTACAAACGGTACAGTTCTAGAAGCTCTTGGATTTACTTCAATTAAATATATTTTGCCATGATGAATAGCATATTGAGTATTCATAAGTCCAATAACACCAAGATTTAGTGCCATAGCTTTAGTTTTCTCTTCTACCTCTTTTAAGATTTCAGGAGATAAAGATATTGGTGGTAAACTACAAGCTGAATCACCAGAGTGAATACCAGCTTCCTCAATATGTTGCATAATTCCACCAATATAAACATCTGTTCCATCAGTGATACAATCAACATCAAGCTCAACTGCTCTATCTAAAAATTTATCAACTAAAACTGGAGCATCATTTGATACAGAAACAGCTTCTGCCATATACTCTTTTAGTTCACCATCATTATAAACTATTTTCATACCTCTTCCACCAAGTACAAACGAAGGTCGTACTAAAACTGGATATGTAACTCTATTTGCAATTTCAAGTGCTTCTTCAAGTGTTACAGCTGTTCCATTTTCTGGTTGTAAAAGTCCAGCTTTTTCAACAAAAGTAGAAAACTTTTCTCTATCTTCTGCAAGATCAATAACAGCAGCAGTAGTACCTATAATTTTACCTCCCATCTCATCTATAGCATTAGCAAGTTTAAGTGGAGTTTGTCCACCAAAATGTACTATAATTCCATCTGGATTTTCTGTTTCTATTACTGATCTTACATGTTCAAAATCAATAGGCTCAAAATATAATATATCCGATGTATCATAATCAGTTGATACTGTTTCAGGGTTACAGTTGTGCATAATAGTAGTAACTCCC